>DASWAT010000046.1:0-36386 GCA_036390995.1 Actinomycetota bacterium
TCCTGCGGCTCCCCATCGAGGGCGGCCTCGTCCTGAAGGCTCGGGACACGTGGCCCCGAGCATCGCGCATCTACTGCCATCCATTCGAGGAGGACTGGCCGGCGGAGGCTGAGGTC
The DNA here is from genome assembly GCA_036390995.1 of Actinomycetota bacterium. Lineage (GTDB taxonomy): Bacteria > Actinomycetota > UBA4738 > UBA4738 > HRBIN12 > DASQQQ01. The sequence continues at coordinate 117 of DASWAT010000046.1, forward strand.
GTCGAGGAGACGCCGGTCGCCTCGTGCCGCCGGCGGGGAGCCGTGATCGACCTCGTCCTGGATCGACCGCGCCTGTCCCGCTCGCAGTTCGTCTTCACCGAGAGCCGCGGGCGGCCGGCGATCTTCTGGCAGACCCGGAAGGCGGCGATGGCCGCGAACCCTGGGGCGAGGATCCCGCGCGCCCGTGCGCTCCCGGAGGCGTTCGGCATCGCGATCGACACCCGCGAGCGGTACCCCTACCGGTTCACGGGCAAGGACGTCGTCACCGAGCGGGTAGCGCTCCCGGCCGGGGACTACGCCGTGGTGGCCGAGGGCGACCCGGTCGCGAGCGTGGAGCGTAAGACCCTGGAGAACCTCGCGGCCTCGCTCTCTGACGGCACGCTGGCATTCCAGATGCAGCGACTGGCCCAGGTCCCGTCGGCGGCCGTGGTCGTGGAGGGGCGGTACTCGGCGCTGTTCGGGCTCGAGCACGTCTCGGGGGCCTGGCTGGCCGACATGCTGGCTCGGCTCCAGGTGCGCTACCCGGAGGTGCCGGTGGTCTTCGCCGACTCGCGCCGGTTCGCCGAGGAGTGGACCTACCGGTTCCTGGCCGCGGCCCTCGCCGAGGCGCCTCCGGACCTGCCCGAAGCCGACGCGTCCGATCCGGACATCTGATAGCGCGAACGCTATCGCGATCCTTTTCGAGGTCATCGAGGCGGCACTGTGCTCGGTGTCAGAGGCCGGAGCTATCATCCAGCCAGCATCGGGAGTGGCCCGAGGTCGGGCCCGGCAACCTGGGACGGACAACCCAAGGTGCCTCCCGCGCGAGCGGGGATGCGGCCGCGAGGAGCGGCAACCAAGTGTCCGAGGCGGAGATCGCCTTCCCGATGCCTTGCCCGTGGCGGGCGGAGAGGAGGGAACGGCGATGGCCAGGAACGACGTCCCGAAGGGACCGATCCGGTTCCACATCCACCATGTGCCGAGCGGACGCCTGCTGGGGACCTACATGACCTCGACCCAGGTGCACGAGGCGAAGGAGGCCTTCGAGCGCGAGGATCCGGAGGGCGCCGCTCGCGGCGACTACCGATCCACCTACTCGTGCGACGTCCCGAAGGTCGAGCCGCATCGCTTCGAGCTCGCGCTCCTCGATGGCACCTTCGGCCCGATCTGCTCGGTCTGCGGGCTGCCCGTCGACTTCGCGCCCCACCCGAACCGCGAGGAGGCCTGGCAGCTCTTCATGGAGAACTTCTGAGGACGCTCAGCCGCTACGCGGACCTGGCCCTGCGAGGTCGGCCGGGCTTCCGGTCCCACTCCTCGAGGAAGCGGTTGAGCGAGGAGACCTTCCAGACGGGGCCGGCGGACAGTTCGGCAACCGGCGAGGGGAAGCCACGCTTGCCACGGAGCTCGGCGACCCGCTGGCGGGAGACGCCGAAGAGCGCGGCAACTTCGCTGACCCCCGCGTATCGCTCGGGCTCTTGGGCCAGCCATCGGTCGAGATAGAGATCGGTCATCACGTCAACGCGCGCGATGTCGCCGTGGCTGACCCCGACTTGCCTGCAGGTACCCTCGAACGCATCGATCCCCTGCCGAACCGCGGCCGTCATCGGGTCTGAACCACGGGAACGACTGCTGTCCACACCGAACGTAGCCCCCACTCCACCCGCAAGCCCCCCGACGCTCGTGACGGCGCCGTCGACGCCGAGCGCAGCGAGCGCTTCAGCCAGATCGGCCAGCGCCTCTTCCGCACCCGGCGATGGTCCCCACGTCTCGATCTCGACGCCGAAGCGAGCGCTCTTCATCTTGGCCACTCGAAACCGCCCTTGCGCAGCCTGCGAACAGTTGACGGATCGCGTTCACGTCCGAAGGGGTCGCGTGCCACATCGTCAAGGGATTCAGGGGTGAGGAGCTGAACCGTAGCCCGAGGTACCGACAAGAACCCGCGCTCAGCGCCAGGCGTGGACCACGAACCTCCCGGTCTTGATCAGGCGGGGACTCTTCCGCTCGAGCCGCGTGAAGCCGACCGTGCGGAGCATGGCCTCCACGGCCGGAGGGTTCGGTCCCCACCAGTTCGTGGGGTCGTCTTTCAGCTCGGTGCCGGGATAGAACACCATGAGGGGCTCCTTGCGCCTGACCGCCGCGACGTGCGTGTCGAGGATGAGCAGCTTCCCCGTCACGCTCGCGATGCGCTCGAGCGCCAGGAGCGGATGACGCATGTGGTAGAGGACGCCCACGAAGAGCACCAAGTCGAAGACGCCGACGGTGTCCGGCGACAGGTCGAGGACGTCGATCTCACGGTCCTCCACGCGGGAGTCCAGCGCCTTGCGGGCGAACTCGAACCCGTCCTTCGTCCCCCACCCCTCGCCGCCCCAGCAGAAGAAGTCCGTGGCCAGCACGCGCGCCGCTCCCCGGCGCTCGGCTTCGAACGACAGGGCCCCATCCCAGGCCCCCACGTCCAGTACCGTCCACCCGGTCAGGTCCTCCGGCAGCTGCAGCCCCGCCAACCTGGGAGGGGTCTTGTCGATCCCCGGCGTGACGATCCCGTGCCCGAGATCGATCGTGTGGTACCAGGTGATGCCGCTCATGCCGGCCCGGATCTCGTCGGCCTCCATCGCGGCCCTCCCTCCGATGGTCCGCGTCCCGGGCGTTGCGCCTCGACGCTATGCCCGAAGCCATCGGGGCGCAACGTCTGGCTCCTTCCGGCAGATGCTCCTAGGGTGAGGTTCGAGGAGGTGCCGGTCGCGCAGGCTGGTGAGGCGGGATGAGGGACGAGGGCCCAGGTCAATCGGGGACCCTGCTTCGGACGACCGCCCTCGACACGGATGCCGCCCTCGCGTTCCTGCGCACCGCGCGCGAGGGCCTCTCCGCCGAGGAAGCGGTCGCCCGCCTGCGATCGACGGGTCGCAACGAGCTGCCCGAGCATCGCGGGCCGAGCCTGCCGCGGCAGCTCCTGGATCAGATGGTCCACTTCTTCGCCCTGATGCTCTGGGTGGCCGCCGTCCTGGCCTTCGTCGGGCGGCTGCCGCAGCTCGCCATCGCCATCGTCGTCGTCATCGTCGTGAACGGCGTGTTCAGCTTCGCGCAGGAATACCGAGCGGAGCGAGCCGTCCGTGCCCTGTCGGCCCTGCTGCCCGAGACCGCGGTCGTGCGCCGGGCCGGCCGCAAACTGACCATCCCTGCGGGCGAGCTCGTTCCCGGCGACATCGTCTTGCTCAAGGAGGGCGACCGGATCTCGGCCGACGCGCGGGTCATCCGCTCTTCCGAGCTGAAGGTCGACATGTCGACCCTGACGGGCGAGTCCGAGCCGCTCCTCCGCGAGTCGGAGCAGATCGCGGAGCTCCCGGCCGATCCGCTCGAGGCTCCCAACGTCGTGTTCGCCGGCACGTTCGTCGCCTCCGGCTCGGCGACCGCGGTGATCGCCGCCACCGGCGCCTCCACCCGGCTCGGGGGCATCTCGACGCTGACCGGAGCGATCGTCCGCCGGCCGACGCCGCTGCGGATCCAGATGAACCGGGCCGTCCGCGTCATCGCGATCTTCGCCGTCGCCACGGGCGTGGCGTTCTTCGGCGTGGCCCTGGGGCTCGGAACCCCGGCGCGCGACGGGTTCCTGTTCGCGGTCGGCGTGATCGTCGCCCTCGTCCCTGAGGGACTCCTGCCCACGCTCTCCCTCTCGCTCGCGATGAGCGCGAGCCGGATGGCCAACCGCGGCGCGCTGGTCCGCCGCCTGGAGTCCGTCGAGACCCTCGGGTCGACGACCGTCATCTGCACCGACAAGACGGGGACGGTCACGACGAACCAGATGACGGCGAGGGCGATCGTCCTGCCCGGGGGCCGCTACCGGGCGACCGCCTCCGGCTACGAGCCGGGCGGCACGATCGTCACCGAGGACGGCCGCCCGCTCTCGGAGGAGGAGCGGACGGGCGTGCGACGGATCCTGGAGGTCGCGGCGCTGTGCGGCGACGCCCGCGTCGAGCAGCAGGACGGGCGCTGGCGCTGCGTCGGCGATCCGACCGAGGGTGCCCTCCTGGTCCTCGCCCGCAAGGGCGGGATCGAGCGCGAGCACGCGGAGCGATCGACCCCTCGCGTGCGGGAGTTCCCCTTCGAGTCGGCCAGGCAGCGGATGAGCACCGTCCACCATCTGCCCAGCGGGGCCTACGAGGTCCTCGCGAAGGGCTCGCCCGAGGCCATCCTGCCGCTCTGCAAGAGCATCCGCGTGAACGCCGCCGCGCCGCCGCTCGGGCGCGACGAGGAGCGCACGATCCTTGCCGACGTCGACTCCCTCGCGGTCAAGGGGCTCCGCGTGCTCGCGTTCGCGCGGCGTGAGATCTCGGGTCACCTGCCCGAGACGGCCCGCGAAGCCGAGGTCGAGATGGAGTTCCTCGGCCTCGTGGGGATGGCCGACCCGGTCCGGCCCGAGGTCCCGGCGGCGGTGGCCTCGGCACGGGCGGCCGGCATGAAGATCGTCATGATCACCGGCGACCACCCGGCGACCGCGATGTCCGTGGCGCGCGAGGCCGGGATCCCGGCGCACACGGTCATGCTCGGATCCGAGCTGCCCGACAACGACGAGGCGCTCGGGGAGCTCCTGAGGACCCATGCGCCGGTCCTGGCCCGCGTGGCCCCGGAGCAGAAGCTGCGGATCGCCCGAGCCCTGCAGGAACGCGGCGAAGTGGTCGCGATGACCGGCGACGGCGTGAACGACGCACCGGCACTCCGCCAGGCCGACATCGGCATCGCGATGGGCAAGACCGGGACCGACGTGGCCCGCGAGGCGGCGGACCTCGTGTTGCTGGACGACAACTTCGCGCACATCGTCGAGGCCGTCGAGGAGGGACGCGCGGCCTTCGACAACATCAAGCGGTTCCTCACCTACCACCTGACGGACAACGTCGCCGAGCTCGCGCCGTTCGTGGTCTGGGCCCTCTCCGCGGGCGTGATCCCGCTGATGATCTCGGTCCTGCAGGTGCTCGCGCTGGACATCGGGACCGACCTGCTGCCGGCGCTCGCGCTCGGAGCCGAGCGCCCCGAGCCGGGCATCTTGCGGCGTCCGCCCCGCGCCCGGTCGGCGCGGCTGCTGGACCGCAAGGTGTTGGGCCGCGCGTTCGGCTTCCTGGGCCCGGTCGAAGCGCTCGTGTCGATGGCCATGCTGCCGCTCGGCGCCGCACTCTTCTTCGGCTGGCCCGGCAGCCCTCTCCCCGCCTCCGGCGTGGACAAGCAGGTGCTCTCGACGATGGTGTTCGCGGCCATCGTCGCCATGCAGATGGCCAATGCGTTCGAGTGCCGCTCGAACCCTGCCTCGCTGTTCGCGATCGGGCCGTTCTCGAACCGGCTCCTCGTCGGCGCGGTCGCGATCGAGGCGGTGGCGCTGGCCGCCTTCGTCTACGTGTCCCCGCTCGCCCACGTGCTCGGGCAGCGGGCGCTCGGCGCGCTCCAGTGGCTCCCGATCCTCACCGCTCCGTGGCTGCTCATCGCCGCGGAGGAGGCGCGCAAGGCCGTCGTCCGCGGCCGCCTGCGGAAGCCTCGCTCGGCTCGCGGGCTTCCAGGTGAGGCCGACGCGGTCGGTGCGCTGCCGTAGGCACCGATCCGATCGGCGGCGGCGACGGGACGAACGATCCCTGCTCAGGACCCCAACAGGTCCGCCAGCGCCTGGTCGAGCGGCGGCATCGGCGGCACGCCCACGGCGTCGGCGAACAGGCTGGTGAGGGCGCTGTACCTGGGCCGCGGGGCCGGCAGGCGCAGCTCGTCGGCCCGCTGCGCCTCCACGGCGCCGGGGAGTCCCCCCAACCTCTTGGCCCGCTGGAGGACGTCGAACCAGGTCGTGGGCTCGGGTCCGGCGAGGTGATACGTGCCGAACCGGCCCGAGAGGACGAGCGGGAGGATCCGCGCCGCGAGGTGCTTCACGTACGTGGGCGACCCCACCCGGTCCGCGAGACCGCCGGCGGGCTGGCCCTCGGCCAGACGCCGCAGCGCGCCGGTCAGGAAATCGGAGCCGCCGCCGAACACGAAGGCCGTCCGCACCATGAAGTGCTCGGGCAGCGTCCGGGCGACGAACCGCTCCCCCGCCAGCTTGCTGCGCGCGTAGACGGACAGCGGGTTCGGCACGTCGAGCTCGTCGTAGGGGCTCCCCTTCTCCCCGTCGAACACGTAGTCGGTGGAGACGTGCAGGAGGACCGCCCCGCACGCCCGGGCGGCGAGCGCCAGGCTGTGGGGCCCGAGCGCGTTGTCGCGATAGGCGCGATCGGGGTCGGACTCACACGCGTCGACCTTGGTCAGGCCCGCGACGTTGAGGATCAGGTCCGGCCGCAGCGGCACCAGGGTGCCCATCACCGAGTGGTGGTCGCCGACGTCGAGCTCGGCGTGCGTGAACGGGTGGACGTCGTGGTGGGACGGCACCTGCGCCAGGAACGCCCTGCCCAGCCCTCCCCCGGCGCCGGCGACCGCGATCCTCATCGCGCCGCGACGGGTGTCGCCCGGAGCACCTCGTCGAGATGCTCCCGGTACCAGTCCACCGTCGTGGCGAGCGCGTCGTCGAAGGGAACGGCCGGGGCCCACCCCAGCGCTCGCAGGCGGTCGGGTCGCACGCCGTACCGGAAGTCGTGGCCGGGCCGGTCGGGGACGAACGTCACGAGCGACCCCGCCGCGCCGGCCAGGGCACAGATCCGCTTCGCGAGCTCGAGGTTCGCGAGCTCGGTTCCACCACCGATGTTGTAGACGACGCCGGGCTCGCCCCGGTCCAGCACGATCTTCGCGGCGCCGACCCAGTCGGTCACGTACAGGAACTCCCGGCGCTGCTCGCCCTGCCCGTACACGGGCACCGGCATCCCCCGAAGGGCCGCCAGGGCGTACGTCGGCACCACCCGCTCGAGCTGCCGGGGGCCGAAGGCGTTCGTCCCGCGGACCACGGTGACGTTCACGCCGTACGTCGCGTGATAGGCGTGGCACAGGAGGTCGGCCCCGGCCTTGCTTGCCGCGTACGGGCTCCGGGGCCGCAGGGCCTCGTCCTCCGCGAACGGCTCGCCGTCGGGCGCGTTCGCCCCGTACACCTCGTCGGTCGACACCATGAGCAGCCGCGTGGCGTGCCTCCGACACGCCTCGAGCACGGTCTGCGTGCCGAGCAGGTTCGTCACGAGGAACTCACGGGGATCCGCGATGCTGCGGTCCACGTGCGTCTCGGCCGCGCAGTGCACTACGGCGCCGGCCTCGCGGACGAGCCCGTCCACGAGCTCGTCGTCGTTCACGTCGCCCAGGACGAACCGGAACCGGGGATCCTCCTCGTGCGACGCGAGGTTCTCGCGCCGGCCGCCGATCGAGAGCCGGTCGAGGACCGTCACGTGCACCCCGGGGTCGTCGAGCAGCCGGTCGACCAGGTGGGAGCCGATGAACCCCGCACCACCGGTGACCAGCACGTGCGTCGGATCGGCCATGGGTGACATAGCCGCCCGAGTCTATCCTCGCGCCAGTTCCGCGGCCTCGTGGAGCACCTTTGCGGTGCGTCGCGCGGTCTCCTGCCACGTGAACATCGCCGCCCGGGCGAGGCCGGCCGCGATGAGCCGCTCGCGGAGGTCGGCGTCATCCAGCAGCTGCCGCATGCCGGCGGCGATCGCCTCGTCGTCGTGGGGGTCCACCAGCACGGCGGCCTCACCCGCCACCTCCGGCAGCGACGACACGTTCGACGTGAGGACCGGCACGCGCGCGGCCATGCCCTCGAGCACCGGGAAGCCGAAGCCCTCGTACAACGACGGGTAGACGAGCGCCGTCGCGCCACCCAGCAGCCCGAGCTTGTCCGCGTCGCTCACGTACCCCGTGAGGACCACCCGGCCTCGAACGGCCTCCGGCAGCGCCTCGACCTGCCGGCGAAGCGCCTCGGCCGCCTGCGGGTACCACCTGACCTTGCCCCCGGCGAGCACCAGGCGAACGTCGTCCTCGAGCGTCGCGAAGGCGCGCACCACCGCCTGCAGGTTCTTCCGGGGCTCGATCCCTCCCACGAACAGCAGGTAGGGAGCCTCCAGCCCGTAGCGGCGCCGGGCGGACTCCACCGACTTGGCACCGGCCGACCGCATGGCCTCGGCGTCCACCCCATGGTGGATCACGGCGACCTTCTCGCCGTCCACGCGCTCCATCGCGCACAGGTCCGCGCGCGCCGCCTCGCTCGGCACGACGATCTTCGCCGCGTCGCCGAGCCACCGCCGGAACCGGCGGAGCCACCGGGGGTCGATCTGGGGCGCGGTCTCGGGGAAGGTCCGGAAGGCCAGGTCGTGCACGACCATCACCACGCCGCGGCTCCGGGTGACCGGCGGCAGGAAGTTCGTGGCGAGCAGGGCATCGAACGCGACGGCCCACTCGAGCCGGGGGACGCCGAGGCGCGAGGACAGAGGCTCGAACAACCGGGCCGGGAACCGAGCCGCCCGCTCGGTCAGGTTCGTCGCCCCCGCGTCGTCGAAGAACCGGCGGTTCCGCAGCAGGCCCCGCGCGTGCAGGTACCACGCCACGTACTCGGCCTGGGGATCGGCGTGCGGGAGGTGTCGGACGAGCTGCCCGGCATAGTGGCCGACCCCGGTCCTTCGGGGGTCGAGGGCCGGCCTGGCATCGATGGCGAACCGCTCACGTGACACGAGCCGGAAGCCTAGTCGCGCCGGCGGACGGCTCCTAGTCGATCTCGACCCGGCTCTGGTCTCCGAGCACGAACCTGCGGCCGCCGCGCGACCCTCGGAGCTCGACGTCGCGACCGAGGATGGACCCGCTCACCCCGGCGACGCGCTCGATGTGACACCGCTCCATCACGATCGAGTCCTCGACCGTGCTGCCGATCACGGTGCAGCCGAACGAGATCGAGGCGTCCGGTCCGATCGCGGAGTCCTCGATCAGGGAGCCCTCTCCGACCACCACCGGCCCTCGGAGCGTGGAGCGCACGATCTTCGCGCCGGGGGCCACCCGCACGACGCCCTCCAGGCGCGAGTCGCCGTCCACCTCGCCCTCCAGGCTCGGCTCGAGCACCGAGAGCATCATCCGGTTCGCCTCCAGGAGGTCCTCGGGCCGGCCGGTGTCCTTCCACCAGCCGGTGACCATCTCGGCGCGGACGTTCCGCCCCCGGTCGATCAGCCACTGGATGGCCTCGGTGATCTCGTACTCGCCCCGCCAGGAGGGCTCCAGCGTGGCGCACGCCTCCAGGATCTGGTCGTCGAACAGGTACACCCCCACGAGCGCGACGTCCGAGACGAACGTCGCAGGCTTCTCCACCAGCCGCGTCACGCGGTCGCCCTCGAGGACGGCGACCCCGAAGTGCTCTGGCTCGGGGACGCGGGCGAGGAGGATCTGCGCGTCGGGGCGGAGGCGCTCGAACTCCTCGACGAACCGCGCCACACCCTCGAGCAGGACGTTGTCCCCCAGGTACAGCAGGAAGGGCTCGCCCCGCACGAAGTCGGCGCTGATGGACACGGCGTGCGCGATCCCCAGGGGCGCCTCCTGGGGGATGTAGGTGACCGACAGATCCCAGTCCGAGCCGTCCCCCACGGCGGCCCGCACCTCATCGGCCGTGGCGCCCACCACGATCCCGACCTCGGTGATGCCGGCGTCCCGGATGTGCCCAAGAGCGTGGAACAGGATCGGGGTGTTCGCGATCGGGATGAGCTGCTTCGCGCTCGTGTGGGTGATGGGCCGCAGGCGGGAGCCCTCCCCTCCCGACAGAACGAGCGCCCTCACGGGCAGCTCACCGGCGGCGAGGTGTTCGGTGCCGGGATCACGTAGTTCGGCCCGACGATCACGGCGACGTCCACGCCCTTCAGCAGGTGCTTCGGCGCCGCCAGCTCCTGGAGGTTCGAGAGGTACCCGTGCACCACATCGGCCATGGCCTGGCCGTCGGGAGCGTTCGGGTCGTACAGGATCACGGAGCCCTTCGTCGGCAGGCTCCCCAGCGCCGACACGTCCTGCACGGGGATCGACGTGTCGAACCCACCTTGCGTGAGCGTCTCGTACACCTTCTGCGCGATCCCCGCCGACGCCTTGTCGTACACGCCGACCTTGATGATGGCCGGCGACGGCGGGGTCTGCTCCTGCGTGAGGCCGAGGTCCCCGAGCGGCTTGCCGTCGCGCAGCCGCTCGAACAGCTGGTCGGCCTGGGGCTGGACCATCTTCACGATGGACAGGTACTGGCCGCCGACGTACGTCCCCGAGGGCACGGTCGGCACCACCCGGAAGTCCACGTTGCCGGTGTTCACCCCGTTCAGCTGGCCGGCCAGGTACGCGAGCTCGGCGGGGTTCATCCCCTTGTCCACCACGATCGACTGGAGCACCGGATGGATGAGCGAGGGCAGGTGCCAGATCTCGCCCGGCGAGAGCAGCCGGGAGATGACGGAACGCAGGAACTGCTGCTGGCGGCTGATCCGGGCGAAGTCCGGGATCAGGTCGCACGGCTGGTGCCGGGTTCGCACGTACGCGAGGGCGGTCTTGCCGTCGAAGTGCTGGCACCCGGCCTGGATGTCCAGGCCGGTGAGCACGTCCTGCATCGGGTACGGCACGCACATCTGGACGCCACCGAGGGCGTTCACCACGCCCTCGAAGCCGGCGAGGTCCACGTACATCACGTGGTCGATGCGAAGGCCGGTGAGCGAGGTCACGGTCCGGGCAACGAGCTGCGCCCCGCCGTGCTCGATCCCGCCCTCGAACGCGGCGTTGATCCTGTTGAAGCCGTGTCCGGGGACGTCCACCCACAGGTCACGGGGGAACGACAGGAACACGGCCTTCTTCTGGTCGGGCTCCACGTGCACCACGATGATCGTGTCCGAGCGCTGCGACCCCCCGATGTCCTGGTTCGTCCCGAACGCTTCCTGCTCGGCCTTCGACAGGCCGGTCCGGCTGTCGCTGCCCAGGAGCAGGTAGTTGCATGCCGTCTTCGCGCACTTGCCGGTGATGGGCGCGGGGGTCGGCGAGGCGCCCGGCGACGGTGACACGTCGCCGATCGTCCGGATCTGGCCCTGCGTGTAGCGGTACAGACCGAACGCGGTCGCCGAGAGCACGGTGACGAGCACGGCGACGCTGGCCGTCGCGGCCAGGAACGCGCGCCGCAGGCGCGGATGCTCGTGCCATCTGCGCAGGGTGGACGTCGGGTCGCTCATCGGCCTCGGCAAGAGGGTACCCGTCGATCGCCGAGCGGCACGCACGCCGGAGGTGTCGATCCTGTGGAGAACCCCCGGCGCAGCGTCTAGGACCGTACGCCCCGGCCGCATAAGCTATCCGGGTGGCCGTGGAGGCGGGGGCAGGCGCCACCGTCCTGGTGGCGGACGAGGACGGTGAGCGGTCCGAGCGGGCGGTGGACGCATTGCGCGCGGACACCGCGGTCAGCTACCGGCTCCTCACAGCGGCGGACAAGGACCAGACCCGCGACCACCTCGCGCACGACGTGGTCGACGTCGCGCTCGTCGCCTTCGAGCCCGGGGGGTCCGAGCTCCTGACCCTGCTTCGCCAGCGGGCGCCCGACGTCCCGATCGTCGCGATCGTGGGCGACCCGGGGGCGGCGCGCGAGGTGCTCGATGCGGGGGTCCAGGACTTCGTGGCCGAACGCGACCTCGGCGGCGAGGTGCTGCGGCGCACGGTTCGCTACGCTTTGGACCAGCGCCGGCTCCGCGAGGAGCTCGACCGCCGAACATTCATCGACGAGCTCACCGGCCTGTACAACGCGAACGGGTTCGAGCAGATCGCGGTCCACCACCTCCGCCTGGCCGACCGGACCGAGGAGCCCCTCGTCCTCGTGTTCGTCCGGATCGACGACCTCGCGGCGGTGGGGCAGACCTACGGCGCGGCGGAGGGCCCCCGCCTGCTGGCGGACACGGCCCGGATCCTCCGTGCCTCGGTCCGCGAGTCCGACATCGTGGCCCGCGTGGGTCCCGACGCGTTCTGCGCGCTGCTCACCGGGAACGCGACGGGGGCCGAGACGCTGATCCTGGCACGGATGGTCGAAGCCGTGGCCACGCACAACGCACGCGGAGGGCGCCCGTATCCGCTCGCGCTCTCGGTGGGTGCGGCGAGGTACGACCCCATGCATCCGATGGGACTGTCCGAGCTGATCCGGGAAGCGGACGCGCAGATGCGCAGGCGCTCGACGCCGATCCGCTAGCGGGACGCTCGGCGAGCCACGGCTCGGTTCAGCGCACCACCAGCACGGGGCACTCGGCCAGGTGCACCACCTTGTGGGCGACGCTCCCCATGAGCAAGCGACCCCAGTCGGACAGCCCGCGCGTTCCCATCACGATGAGCCCCACGTCCTCGTCGCGAGCGACGTTGAGGATCACGCGCGGCGTCTGCCCGAGCGGCGCACGGATGACCTCGCCCAGAACGTTCACGTCCTGGTCCTTGAGATCGGCGACGATCCCGTCGACGAGCTCGGTGGCCTCGGCCGAGGTCTCCACGTCGACGTCGGCTCCCCACGTGAGCTCGTGTTCACGGACGTGGAGCACGAGGACCTCGCCGCCGTGGGTCCGGGCGAGATCGGCGGCCACGGGTACGGCTCTGTGGCTGGGCTCCGATCCGTCCACGGCCAGGAGGATCTTCTCGAACATCGGATCCCTCCTTTCCCCAGGGCCAGCTTGCCCGAGGGGCAGGGGGGCGCGGAGGGCCGACCGCACCCCGCCCGGCGGTCCGAACGACCCGGCAGGACCGTCGGACCGGTCCCCGGCCGGTTTAGCGGTCCCTTAACCCGTCGTTGGCGGTGCGCTCACCGCGCCCCACCTACCGTGGTCCCGACACGACCTACGGAGGTGTCCGATGAACAAGAAGTCTGCGATGGCGATCGCGGCGGGGCTCGTCGCGGCCATGCTATCGGGGGTGGCCGCACTGTCGATCGGCCTCGGCGCCGGGAGCGCGGCCGTGGCCCAGAGCCAGAGCCCCAAGCCCATCGTGCGCACCGTCAAACACACGGTGACCGTGCACAAGAAGGCCAAGGCGCAGGGCGGCGGTGTGGTGACCATCGTCCGCACGCCGTCCTCGCCGGCGCCCACCGTCTCGTCCGACTCGTACGGGGACGACCAGTACGAGGGCGAGTACGACGACCAGTACGAGTCCCACGAGAGCGACGGCGGCGGCGACGACGGCTCCTCCCACGACTCGTACGAAGATGACTGACCAGGTCGCGAAGCCCCGCAGGCTCTCCCGGAGGATGCTGCGGGCGTGGGCATGGATCGCCGGTGGGGTCGCCTTCTTCTCCCCGTGGACGATCCTCGGGCTGTCGCCGAAGCCCGCGTCGGGCACACCCGAAGCGGGGACCGGCAAGCGCCCGGTGGTGATCATCCGGAAGATCACCCGGCGGGTCATCGTCCGGGCCGCGCCGACCTCGGCGCCCGTCCGGTACGTCTACACGGGCGGCGCGTCGTCGTCGGGCTCGAGCGTGTCGAGCGCGCCCGCGCCGGCCCCGGCCACGACCACCACGGGAGGCTCCCACCCGTGACCCCGACCGTCCGCCACGACTTCCGCGCGATGGGCACCCCAGTGGCCCTGATCGCGGACCGCCGAGCCGGGACCCGGGCGTTCGCACGGGCCGCACGTGCCGTGGGATCGGTGTTCGCGCGCGAGGAGCTGCGGTTCTCGCGGTTCCGCGCCGACAGCGAGCTCTCGCGGGTGAACGCCCGGGCCGGTCGGTGGACGAAGGTTTCCCCCAGCTTCGCGGCCCTGCTCGGGTACTCGCTCGAGGCGGCCGCGCGCTCGGCGGGTCTGTTCGACCCGACCGTGCTGCCGGCGCTCGTGGCCGCGGGGTACGACCGCGACTTCGACGAGCTGCTGGCTGGGGCCAGGGACGCGCTGCATCCTCCCCGGCCCTGCGGGCGGTGGACCCACATCGAGCTCGACGGCGAGCTCCTGCGGCTCCCGCGCGACGTGGGCCTGGACTTCGGGGGCGTGGCGAAGGGATGGACCGTGGACCTGGCCGCCCGGGCGGCGGTGGAGGAGGGGTTGCCCTGGGCGGTCGTGAACGCGGGGGGCGACCTGCGGATCGCCGGTACGCCGCCGGCCGACGGCATCTCCGTGAGCGTGGAGGATCCCGACGATCGGAGCGCGGAGGTCGCGCGGCTGAGCCTCGAGTCCGGCGCCCTGGCCACCTCCTCGGTCACGGCCCGCGCCTGGGGCCCCGGCCTGCACCACCTCATCGATCCGCGAACGGGGCTGCCGGCCGACACCGGCGTGGTCCAGGCGACCGTGTGGGCCCCGACCTGCGCCGAGGCCGAGGTCCGGTCGACGTGGGCCCTGCTGGAGGGCCCCGCCGTGCTCGATCGGACGAGCGCCGTCCTGGTGATGGACGACGGGCGCGTGGTCATGAACCTGGAGGGGCGATCGCCGGCAGAGGTGGCATCGTGACGAACTGGGTCGTCCTGCGGGCCGCCGGGATCGGCGCGTACCTCATGCTGTTCCTCTCGATCTGCTGGGGCCTGGTCGCGACCACGGCGCCGTTCGGCAAGCGCGTCTCCAAAGCATCCGCGACGACCGTCCACCAGTTCATGTCCACGACCGGGCTCGTGCTGCTCGGGATCCACCTCGGTGGGCTGCTGATCGACTCGTTCATGCCGTTCGGCCCCGTGGACGTGCTGATCCCGATGCGGAGCACGTTCAAGCCCGTCGCCGTGGCCTTCGGCGTCGCCGGGATGTACGCGATGGTGTTCGTGATCGTCCTGTCGTGGCTGCGCAAGCGGATCGGGACGAAGTGGTGGCGGCGGAGCCACCTCCTGGCGGTCCCAACGTTCACCGTGGCCCTCGTGCACGGGGTGTTCGCCGGCACCGACACGGCCCGCCCGTGGATGTGGTGGACGTACATGGTCACGGGCGTGGTCGTGCTGTTCCTCGTGATCGTCCGGGGCCTCACGGCCGGGTACCGGCCCGAGCGCGCCCCACGGCCGGCACACGCTCGACCGGCCCTCGCGCTGGAGGAAGCGGCCTCGGTCGGCGGGTAGACCGGGCCGCCCCGCCTCGGGTGGTGCGCGCCGACCGATAGGATGGGAACCGTGAGCGAGTACCCTGCGTACCTCGCCTCTGACGTGGTCCTGCGCGATGGGTCCACGGTTCGGGTTCGGCCGGCGCGGCGTGCCGACGCCACCAGGGTCGAGGACTACCTGATCGGGCTCTCGCCCGAGACCCGCCGCTTACGGTTCTGGGGATCGGCCATCGACGTCCGAGACGTTGCCGAGAAGGTCGTCGACGTCGACTACAAGGACCACCTCACCCTGCTCGTCCTGTCCGGCGGCGACGAGGGCCGCATGATCGGCGGCGCCCAGTACACGCGGATCGAGGGCGGGCGGGCCGAGATCGGCCTGTCGGTGACGGACGAGTGGCAGGGCAAGGGCATCGGATCGATCCTGCTCGGCCACCTGGCCCAGGCCGCCGCGGAGCAGGGCATCACGATCTTCGTGGCCGAGGTCCTGCCCGAGAACCACACCATGGTCAACGTGTTCCGGGCCAGCGGGTTCCCGGTGTCGATCCGAGCCACCCCGGGCAGCATCGAGGTCGAGTTCCCCATCTCGCTGACGGAGGCCGCCGTCGAGCACTTCGAGCGACGCGAGACGGCGGCCGCCGTGAACGCGATGCACACGTTCCTCGCGCCGGAAGCGGTGGCGGTGATCGGAGCGTCCCGCGAGACCACGAGCATCGGCGGCATGCTCTTCCACAACCTGCTCACCACCGAGTTCCGTGGGCCCGTGTACCCGGTGAACCCCAAGGCCGGGGTGGTCCACAGCGTCCCCGCGTACCCGTCCATCCTTCAGGTGCCCGGTGAGGTCGACGTCGCGTTCATCGCGGTCCCCGCCGCCTTCGTCGGTCCGGTGGCCAGGGAGTGCGGCGAGAAAGGGGTCCGCGGCCTCGTGGTCATCTCCTCGGGGTTCGGAGAGGTCGGAGGCGAGGGGCCGGCGCGTCAAGAAGAGCTCATCGACGTCTGCCGGTCGTACGGGATGCGGATGATCGGGCCGAACTGCATGGGCGTCGTGAACACGGCTCCCGACATCCGCCTGAACGGGACGTTCGCCACGGTCTACCCGCCGCCGGGTCGGGTGGGCTTCCTCTCGCAGTCCGGCGCCCTGGGCCTTGCCGTCATGCAGTACGCCTCCGACCTGGGTCTGGGCCTGTCGACCTTCATCTCGGTGGGGAACAAGGCCGACATCTCCAGCAGCGATCTCATCGCCTACTGGAACGAGGACGCGGGGACCGACGTGATCCTCCTGTACATGGAGTCGGTGGGGAACCCGCGCCGGTTCGCCCGACTCGCCCGCGAGGTCGGACGGCGCAAGCCCATCGTGGCGGTGAAGTCCGGCCGCAGCGCGGCGGGAGCCCGCGCGGCCGCGTCCCACACCGGCGCCCTGCTGGCGGCCTCCGACGTGACGGTGGATGCGCTGTTCCGCCAGGCCGGCGTGATCCGGACCGACACGCTGGAAGAGATGTTCGACGTGGCCACGATCCTGGCGAACCAGCCGCCGCCCAAGGGCAACCGGATCGCGATCGTCACGAACGCAGGTGGGTTGGGGATCCTGTGCGCCGACACCTGCGAGGCGAACGGCCTCCAGGTGCCGGCCGTCTCCGAACAGACGAAGGAGGCGCTGCAGGAGTTCCTGCCGCCCGAGGCGTCGGTGAACAACCCGGTCGACATGATCGCGTCGGCGACGGCGGAGGACTACCGGCGGACCATCCTCACGGTCGCCGAGGACCCCGAGGTCGACGCGATGATCGTCATCTTCATCCCACCGCAGGCGACGAAGGCCGGGGAGATCGCGCAGGGCATCGCGCAGGGCATCGCGGACGTTCAGGGAGGGATCCCCATCGCCACCACGTTCATGTCGGCGAAGGGCCTGCCCGAGGAGCTGCAGACGAACGGGAGCCGGATCCCGTCGTTCGCGTTCCCCGAGCAGGCGGCCATCGCGATGGCCCACGCCTGCGCGTACGGCCGTTGGCGAGAGAAGCCGGAAGGTACCGTGACGCGGTTCCACGACCTGCAGTGCGACGAGGGTGCCGCGATCGTGGCGGCGGCCCTGCAGCGCAGCGAGGAGTCGGGTGCCTGGTTGTCGGCTCGGGAGGTGGACCGCCTGCTGGCCTGCTACGGCCTCCCGGTGGTGCGGTCCGAGCGCGCGGCGACGCCGGAGGAGGCGGGCGAGGCGGCGGCGAGGATCGGCACCGCGGTGGCCCTCAAGGCGTTCGGACCCGACATCGTCCACAAGACCGACGTCGGTGCCGTGCGCCTCGGCCTCACCGGTTCGGTGGAGGTCTCCAGGGCGGCCCAGGAGATGGCCGATCGGGTGATGGCCTCCGGTCTGACGCTCGAGGGGTTCCTGATCCAGGAGATGGTTGAAGAGGGCGTGGAGATCCTGGTCGGTGTGGCCCACGACCCGGTGTTCGGTCCCGTGGTCGCCTGCAGCGCCGGAGGAACCGCAGTGGAGCTGGTGCGGGACGTCTCCGTGAGCGTCACGCCGATCACGGACCTGGATGCCGCCGAGATGGTGCGCTCGCTGAAGACGTTCCCCTTGCTGGACGGGTTCCGAGGTGCACCGAAGGCCGACGTCCCCGCCTTGGAGGAGGTCGTCCTCCGCGTGAGCGCGATGGTGGAGTCCCTGCCCGAGATCGCGGAGATGGACTGCAACCCCGTCATGATCCTTCCCCATGGAGCGCTGATCGTGGACGCGAGGGTCCGGGTGCAGGAGGCCCCGCAGCTGAAGCCGCTGGCGGCGAGGGCCGCCGCAGGCTAGGGCACCCGCTCAGCCGGTCCGGCCGAGCCGGGCGATCAGCACCGAGCACGGAGCATGTTGCGCCACGTATTCGCTCACGCTGCCCAGCAGCACTCGCGCCACACCGGAGAGTCCCCGGTGCCCCACGACGATGAGATCCGCGTCGCCCCTGCGCGCGCTCTCGACGAGGGCGTGTTCCGGACGCCCCATCGCCATCTCCCGGATCGGCTCGACGCCGAGGCTCCTCGCAGCCTCGACCGCCGGTTCCAGCTCGGGCGGCGTGGCCTCGCCCTCGTCCAGGCTCCATTCCTGGTTGTCGCCGCGGAAGATCGGGATCACGTGCTGCATCCGCAGCTCGGCTCCGGTGGCCGCCGCGATGCCCGCTGCCAGGCGTGCGGTCTCCACGGAGCTGTCGGACCCGTCGACGCCACACTGGATGCGGTGCGGGAAGCTCTCGGGCGTCCCCCGGGCCAGCATCACCGAGCATCCGGCGTGACGGAGGACGTGCGCGGCCACCCGCCCCACCCTGATGGCTCCCCCCAGCACCCCCGCGTCCGGCCCGAGGCACACGAGGTCGACCCCGTGCTCCGCGGCCTCCCCCAGGAGGGCCTCCGCGGGATCCCCGGCCAGGATCCTCGTGCTGATCTCGGCGCCCTGATGGGTGGCGATCTCGCCGACCCGATGCAGGACCTCCTCGGCATGCCGCTCGACGTCCTCCTCATCGTGGGGATGGCGCGAGTCGATCACGAAGGCGATCTCGAGGGCAGCTCCGGTCACGGCCGCCAGACGAGCGGCCTGACGAACGGACTCCTGGGCTCGCTCCGAACCATCGGTGCCGGCGAGGAGTCGCGTGAAGATGGGAGCTCCCGCAGGGCTCACCGTCCCAGCCCCGGTGTGATCGCCGTCCAGGGGAGGGGGAGCTCGGGCGACGGGGTGGTGTCGTCCTCCATGTACGTGAGGTGGTTGTCCACCCCCACGACCCCCTCGACGGCCTGGACCAGGCCGACCAGCACAGGGATGAGGCTCCGCCGCTCGATCTGGCCTTCCAGGCCCACCACGCCGCTCCGAACCATGACGCGGATGGTACTCGGTTCGATCCACAGCGTGCGACGGATGACGTCCTCGCGAACCTCCGCGGCGATCTCGGCGTCCTCCCGCAGGAACACCTTGAGCAGGTCGGCACGGGACACGATGCCCAGCACCTCGCCGCCGGTTCCCACCACCGGGAGACGCTTGACCTGATGGTGGTGCATGAGACGGGCCGCCTCCCCGAGCGAGGCCTCGGGCGTGACCGTCACGACGGGGGTCGTCATGAGCTGGGCGGCGACCAGGCCCGCGTGCTTCTCCCGGTCGATGCGGTGCTGCCGACCCTCGAGCAGGTGGGGCTCGCCCTCGAGCTGCAGGTCCTCCTTCAAGATGAGGTCACCCTCGGAGACGATGCCCACGAGCCTGTCGTGCTCGTCGACGACGGGGACGGCGCTCACCCGGTACTCCTGCATCCGGCGGACGACGTGCTTGAACGGCGTCGCGTCGCTCACGACGACGACCGTGCGGGTCATCACGTCCTGCACCGTCCGCTTCATCGTCGCCTCCTCAGCTGCCATCCCATGCCTCCGAGCATCACGCTACGGGGGGACCCGGTTGCCACCTAGGGCCGGAGGGCCCACGCTGCCGAGTCCCAGGACCCAGCCCGGCAGGGGCCGGACGGTCGTGCTCCGCGATCTCGAAGGGTCGAGCCGATGCCGACGAACGGTCCGCAAGCACGTGGGGAGCCCGCCCTCGACGGCCCGTGACCTTCGGCCCTTGACCGGGGTCGAGGAAGGCACCGACACGGTAGTCTCCCTGGTGGGCAATGGATCGCCGGGAGAGGCTCATCGAGGCCGGACTGGCTCTGTCGTCCGAGCTCTCGCTCGAGGCCGTACTCCAGCGCATCGTGGAGCTTGCGGTCGAGATCACCGATGCTCGGTACGGCGCGCTCGGGGTGATCGGGCCCGACGGGCGCCTGATCGAGTTCCTCACCACCGGAGTCTCGGACGAGGAACGTGCCAGGATCGGCGATCCTCCGAAGGGGCACGGGGTCCTCGGGGCGCTGATCCGCGACAGCGCGCCGCTTCGCCTGGCCGATATCGCGGCCGATCCCCGCTCGGTCGGCTTCCCGCAGAACCACCCGCTGATGCACTCGTTCCTGGGGATGCCGATCCGTTCCCGGGGCGAGACCTTCGGCGACATCTACCTCACCGAGAAGCAGGGGGCGCTCGAGTTCACCGAGCAGGACGAGGGCGACCTTGCCATCCTCGCCGCCCAGGCCGGGGTGGCGATCGAGAACGCCCGCCTGTACCGGGAGACCCAACGCCGCGAACGGTGGCTGGAGGCCGTCAGCGAGATCGCGACGGCGATCCTGTCGGGAACGCAGCCCGACGAAGCGCTGACGGTGATCGCCGAGCGTGCCCGGGAGCTCGTGGGCGCCGATCTGGCGACCGTGGCCATCCCGGAGGCCGGCAGCGAACGCCTGACACTCACCGTCGCCGACGGCAAGGGGGCGGACGAGCTCCGGGGCCAGAGCTTCCCCATCGAGGGGTCGATCTCGGGCGAGGTGGTCAGCACCGGCTCCCCCATCGCCCTGGAGGACATCTCGAAGGACCCTCGCGCCTACCAGCCGGTCGTGCGGATCGGGCGGTTCGGACCCTGCATCTTCGTCCCGCTCATGGCACAGGGTCGTGCGTTCGGCACGTTGATGGCGGCGAACCAGCTCGGCGGCGAGGTCTTCGACCAGGACGACGCACGGCTGCTGCAGGCCTTCGCGGATCAGGCCTCCCTGGCCCTCGAGTACGCTCGCGCCCAGCACGAGGTGCAGCGGCTCATCGTCCTGGAGGACCGCGAGCGCATCGCGAAGGAACTGCACGACGGGGTGATCCAGTCGCTCTTCGCGGTGGGGATGGGCCTGCAGGGCACCGCGATGATGAGCGGGGACGAAGACCTGGCACGGCGCCTCGAGGGAGCGGTCGGCGAGCTCGACCGCGTGATCCGGGACCTGCGCAACTACATCTTCGGTCTGCGGCCGGGCATCCTCGCCGACCGGCAGCTCGACCAGGCCCTCCGGGCCCTCGGCGAGGAGTTCCAGCAGAGGAGCGGCGTGGTCACGGTCGTGGACCTGGACGGCGAGATCGCCGCCCAGCTCGCCCCCCATGCCGGCGACCTGATCCAGCTGGCCCGCGAGTCGCTCTCGAACGTAGGGCGCCACGCGGAGGCCTCGACGTGCCGGCTGTCGCTCTACCGGAACGGGCACGCGGCGGTGATGGAGATCGACGACGACGGCCGGGGGTTCGATCCGGCCACCGTGCGCCGCGGCGAGGGGCTCACGAACCTCGAGCAGCGGATCGCGGCCCTCGGCGGTGAGGTCGCGATCGACAGCTCCCCCGACGAGGGCACGACCGTCCGCCTGCTGGTCCCGCTCTAGTCCCCGCCCGCTCGGTTCAGGACCCGGAACGCGACCGCCCCGACCCCGGGCTCCCGTCATCGCGCGGTGCGAGCGCGTGGATCGCCTCGAGGAGCTCTTCCCTTCCCGGATGCCGCCGCAGTCGAACGAGCTGCCCCGGCACGTCCGCACCCGGATGCGACCCGAGGACGACGACCCGGTGCCCGGTCATCAGGTACAGCCCCAACAGGTCCTCGGCGGGGGTGCCGAGGAGCACGGCCTCGCTGTCCAGGCTCATGTCGAGGACCACGACCGAGGCATCCTCGGCCAACGGACAGACGCCGCCCCGTGCCCCCACGCACGTGTAGTCGGGCTCCGTCGGCCCGGGACACACGAGCACGCGGTAGCCGGACGTCTCGAGCCAGGACCCGACCGACTCCCGCTCCACCGCGTCGGCCTGTACGAGCAGCACTGCGCCCCCGCCGGCGGGCGTGACCATGACCGAAGTGTGGGGAGGACTCGAGGGACAACGTCGCGGCGAAGGTCCCCCCCGTGAGGGGACTTCTGCCCCTCAGGGCCTCGACGGCCGACCCCCATCCTGAACCGCATGTTCATCCGCTATTACCTGGACCTCCCGATGCGGTTCGAGGAGGTGGAGTCCAGGCTCCTCGAGGATCCGGGCTCCTGGGTCCCCGGGATCGCCGAGGGCGCCGAGAGCCGCGGCGAGCGTCTGCTCGCCGAGGTCGGCTTCCCCATGAGCGCCGAGCGGCGCGTGGCCAAGAGCGTGGAGATCGAGCTGGGCACCGTCTATCGGATCCCGTCGAAGGCGCTCCTGCCGCTCACCTGGAAGGCCACCGGGTCCGAGGCCCTGTTCCCGGTCCTCGAGGCCGACCTGGAGGTCGCCGCCCTGGGCCCGGAGCGGACGCAGCTGTCGATCAGCGGGCGGTACCATCCCCCGCTCGGGATGGTCGGACGGGCGCTCGATCGCGCCATGTTGCACCGGGTGGCCGAGGCGACCGTGAAGGACTTCGTGGACGGGATCGGCCAGGCGCTCCGCGATCGGGAGGGCGTCGCCGCTCGGCCTGAGCGTGGATCGTGACCACGGCGACCTCCCGGACCCGACGGCGTCCAGCGGCTAGGATGACCTCCGTGACGAGGGCCACGAAGGAGCCGCCCCTGCGCGTGCTGCTGGTGGACGACCACGAGGTCGTCCGCAGCGGTGTGAAGGCGCTGCTCCAGGCCACCGAAGACATCATCGTCACGGCCGAGGCCGGCTCGGTCCGGGAGGCGATCGACGAGGCGGACCGGTCCCGTCCGGACGTGGTCGTGATGGACGTTCGCCTGGCCGACGGGAGCGGGATCGAAGCGACCCGTGAGATCCGGGCCCGCCACCCGAAGACCGCGGTCGTGATGCTGACGTCGTTCGCGGACGACGAGGCGCTGTTCGCCTCGATCATGGCGGGCGCCTCCGGGTACGTGCTGAAGCAGGTGAAGGGCGGCGAGCTCGTCCGGGCGATCCGCACGGTCGGCAAGGGCGAGAGCCTCTTGGACCCCGCGGTCACGAACGCCGTCCTGGAGCGACTCCGCAAGGGCAAGCACCTGCTGAAGGACGAGAAGCTGGCCCGCCTGTCCCCGCAGGAGGAGCGGATCCTCGCGCTGGTCGCCGATGGCAAGACGAACAAGGAGATCGGCGACGAGCTCCACCTGGCCGAGAAGACGGTCAAGAACTACGTCTCGAGCATCCTGTCCAAGCTCGAGGTCGCACGACGGGCCGAGGCCGCCGCGTACCTCGCCCGGCACACCGCCATGCCCGGCACCCAGGCCTAGCCGTCTCCTCGGGTCTTCCCGCTCCGCTCTCGTCGTGCTCCTTCTGGGGCGTCTCAGGCACGGATCGGGGCCGAAGGTCCCGAAAGGTCCCGGAGAAGTCCCATGCGGCAACGGGCCGAGGGACGGGTGCATGTGTTCCGGCCCTGTCGCATCCTGCCCCCCATAGGAATAAGGAGGGTGCGATGGCGACAGAGGCCGTCCGTTTCGAGGAGCCGAGATTCGCGAAGTGGCTCTTCGCGTCGTCCGGCGCCTCCTGGATCTGGCTGCTGGTGCGCGTGTACTTCGGCTACGAGTGGGCGCACGCCGGCTGGGAGAAGGTCCAGGGGGGCTGGCTGAGCAGCTCAAAGGGGCTGTCCGGGTTCGTGGGGTTCGCGCTCCAGGGCGCCGGGCAGGGCGACCACTCGGCGGTCAACTACGGGTGGTACGCGTCATTCCTGCGCTGGGTTGGAGGAGACGGCGCGGGCATCATGTCCAAGGCCATCGCTCTGGGGGAGATGGCCATCGGGATCGCGTTGATCCTCGGGCTGTTCACCGGCATCGCCGCGTTCTTCGGCGGCATGCTGAGCATGTCGTTCGGCCTGGCCGGCGTGGCCGGGGTCAACCCCGCGTTCTTCCTGGCCGAGGTCCTGCTGGTCCTCGCCTGGCGGAACGCCGGGTACATCGGCCTGGACCGGGTGGTCCTTCCGGCCCTCGGGACGCCCTGGGAGCCCGGTAGGTTGTTCCACAGGGCGAAGGAACCGACCAGGCAGCTCGCCTGAGCTGCGACCCAATACGACGAGACGCCGAGGGCGGGGGCCTGTGCCCCCGCCCTCACGTCGACAAGGACACGGATGGTGAGCGGGATGACCGGACGCAAGACGCTGATCACGGTGGACGGCAACGAGGCGACGGCGCGGATCGCCCACAAGCTGAGCGAGGTCATCGCGATCTACCCGATCACCCCCTCCTCTCCTATGGCCGAGCACGCCGACGCCTGGTCGGCGGCGGGTAGGACGAACCTGTGGGGCGCGATCCCGCAGGTGGTCGAGATGCAGAGCGAGGCCGGAGCGGCCGGCGCGCTCCACGGGGCGCTTCAGGCAGGCGCGCTCGGCACGACCTTCACCGCGTCGCAGGGACTCCTGCTGATGATCCCGAACATGTACAAGATCGCCGGCGAGCTCACGCCGGCGGTGATCCACGTTGCGGCTCGCACGGTCGCCACCCACGCGCTCTCGATCTTCGGAGACCACAGCGACGTCATGGCCGTCCGGGCGACCGGATGGGCCCTGCTGGCGTCATCCTCCGTCCAGGCCGCCCAGGACATGGCCGTCGTGGCCCACGCCTCCACGCTCGAGGCGCGCGTGCCGTTCCTGCACTTCTTCGACGGCTTCCGCACCTCGCACGAGGTGAACGTGGTCGAGGCGGTGGACGACGACGTCCTCCGGGAGCTGGTCGACGACCACCTGGTCCGCTCGCACCGCGAGCGTGCGCTCTCGCCGGACCATCCCGTGCTCCGGGGATCGGCGCAGAACCCCGACGTGTTCTTCCAGGCTCGCGAGGCGGCGAACCCCTTCTACGACGTGATCCCCGACATCGTGCAGTACACGATGGACCGCTTCGGCCAGCTCACCGGGCGGAACTACCACCTGTTCGACTACACGGGCGCACCGGACGCCGAGCGCGTGGTCGTGCTCATGGGCTCGGGTGTCGGCGCGGTCCGCGAGACCGTGGACAAGTTGGTCGACGACGGCGAGAAGGTCGGCGTCCTCGAGGTCCACCTGTTCCGGCCGTTCTCCGTCGCGGCCTTCGTCTCGTCGCTGCCCGCGTCGGTGAGGTCGATCGCGGTGCTGGACCGGACGAAGGAGCCCGGCGCGCTCGGAGAGCCCCTGTACCAGGACGTCGTCACCGCGTTCGCGGAAGAGGTGGCCCGGGGTCGCGTGGCCGCCATGCCGCGGGTGATCGGCGGCCGGTACGGGCTGTCCTCCAAGGAGTTCAACCCACCGATGGCGAAGGCCGTGTTCGACGAGCTCTCGAAGCCCGAGCCGAAGAACCACTTCACGATCGGCATCTACGACGACGTCACCCACACGAGCCTCGAGTGGGACCCCTCGTTCCGCACGGAGCCGAAGGACGTCGTCCGGGCCATGTTCTACGGCCTGGGCGCCGACGGGACCGTGAGCGCGAACAAGAGCTCGGTGAAGATCATCGGCGAGGGCACCGACCTGTTCGCCCAGGGCTACTTCGTCTACGACTCGAAGAAGTCGGGGTCGATGACCACGTCGCACCTGCGCTTCGGCCCGAAGCCCATCGAGAGCGCGTACCTGATCAAGCAGGCGAACTTCGTGGCGTGCCACCAGTTCAACTTCCTGGAGCACACGGACGTGCTGGCCGCGGCGGAGACGGGCGCGACGTTCCTGCTGAACAGCCCATACGGCCCGGACGAGGTCTGGGAGCACCTCCCGGTCGAGACCCAGCGGGCGATCGTGGACAAGGACCTGACGTTCTACGTGATCGACGCGCAGAAGATCGCCGACGAGGTCGGCCTGGGCGCCCGCATCAACACGATCCTGCAGACGTGCTTCTTCGCCCTCGCCGGCGTGCTCGACCGCGACGACGCCATGGCCCGCATCAAGCAGGCGATCGAGAAGAGCTACGGCAAGCGCGGCCAGGCCGTGCTCGACATGAACTACGCGGCGGTGGACCGTGCTCTCGCCGGCCTGCACGAGGTCAAGATCCCGGAAGAGGCCCGAGGCATCCTCCACCGGGTGCCCGCGGTGCCCGACGACGCGCCGGACTTCGTGAAGAAGGTCACGGCGATGATGATCGCGGGCCAAGGCGACCTGCTGCCGGTCTCGGCGCTGCCGGTGGACGGGACCTTCCCCACCGATACGGCGAAGTGGGAGAAGCGCTCGATCGCCCACGAGATCCCCATCTGGGACCCCTCGATCTGCATCGACTGCGCGAAGTGCGCGCTGGTCTGCCCTCACACGGCGATCCTGATGAAGGTCTACGAGCCGTCCGCTGTCGAGGGTGCGCCCGACACGTTCCAGCACAAGGAGTGGCGCGACCGCGAGCGGCCCGGGATGTGGATGACCATCCAGGTGGCCCCCGACGACTGCACCGGCTGCGGCGTGTGCGTCGACGTCTGCCCGGCGAAGAGCAAGGAGGCGGTCAAGCACAAGTCGATCGACATGCTGCCGAAGCTCGACCACCTCGAGGCCGAGCGGGTGAACTTCGAGTTCTTCCAGACGATCCCGCTGCCGGACCGCCGCGGGGTGAAGGTGGCCTCGATCAAGGGCTCGCAGATGCTCCAGCCGCTGTTCGAGTTCTCGGGGGCCTGCGCCGGCTGCGGCGAGACCCCGTACCTGAAGATCCTGTCCCAGCTGTTCGGCGATCGGATCATGGTCGCGAACGCCACCGGGTGCTCGTCGATCTACGGCGGGAACCTGCCCACGACCCCGTGGTCGCAGGACGCCGCCGGGCGCGGTCCCGCCTGGTCGAACTCCCTGTTCGAGGACAACGCGGAGTTCGGCCTCGGCATGCGGCTGGCCCTCGACCAGCAGCTCGGGCAGGCCCGGGCGCTGCTGACGAAGCTCGCGTCCGAGATCGGGCAGGAACTCGTCGACGCCATACTCGAAGCCGAACCGGGCGAGCAGACGGATGAGGCGCGCATCTTCGAGCAACGCGAGCGCATCGCCGAGCTGAAGCGCCGGCTCGAGCCGCTGGAGTCCCCGGACGCCCGCAACCTGCTGGCGATCGCCGACGTGCTGGTCCGCAAGAACGTGTGGATCGTCGGCGGCGACGGCTGGGCGTACGACATCGGGTTCGGCGGCGTGGATCACGTGCTGGCGACCGGTCGCGACGTGAACATCCTGGTGCTCGACACCCAGGTGTACTCGAACACCGGCGGCCAGGCATCGAAGGCCACCCCTCGGGGAGCGGTGGCGAAGTTCGCGGCCGGCGGCAAGTCCGTCGCCCGGAAGGACCTCGGGATGATCGCGGCGGCGTACGGGAACGTGTACGTGGCGCAGATCGCGATCGGCGCCGACAACGCCCAGACCGTCAAGGCGTTCGCGGAGGCCGAGTCCTGGCACGGGCCCTCGCTCATCATCGCGTACAGCACCTGCATCGAGCACGGCATCGACATGTCGACGTCCTTCACCCACCAGGCCGAGATCGTGAAGTCGGCGTTCTGGCCGCTGTACCGCTACGACCCGCGCAAGGCGACCGACGGCGGGCAAGCGTTGCAGCTGGACAGCAAGGCGCCCACGCTCAAGCTGAAGGACTTCCAGGCCAAGGAGGCCCGGTTCGCCATGCTGGCTCGCTCCAAGCCGGAGGAGTTCGCGGACCTCCAGGAGCTCGCGCAGGCCGACGCCGAGGAGCGCTGGCACTTCTACGAGCAGCTCGCGGGCGTCGAACGACACGCTCCGGGCGAGCTCGAGGGCCACGGACGAGAGGCGCCGCCGGCCGGTGGAGAGGAGGGGCGGGCATGAGCGTGGACCTTCGCACCCGTTATCTCGGGCTGGAGCTGGCGAACCCGGTGGTTCCCTCGGCCTCGACCCTCTCGTCGCGGATCGACACCCTGAGGCGCATGCAGGATGCAGGCGCCGCGGCCGTGGTGATGCAGTCCCTGTTCGAGGAGCAGATCGAGCACGACGAGCTGGAGATCTTCCGCGTGCTGGAAACGGGCGCCGAGAGCTTCGCCGAGGCGATCACGTACTTCCCGGAGCTGGAGGACTACAACACGGGACCCGACGAGTACCTGCGGCACCTCGAGCAGACGAAGCGGGAGCTCGCGATCCCGGTGATCGGGAGCCTGAACGGCGCCTCACCCGGCGGCTGGGTCCGGTACGCGAAGCTGATCCAGGATGCGGGCGCGGATGCGCTCGAGCTGAACGTCTACTTCATCGCCGCCGATCCCGAGGAGACGGGGGACCAGGTCGAACGCCGGTACCTCGACCTCGTCGCATCGGTGCGCTCGGAGGTGCAGATCCCCTTGGCGGTCAAGGTGGGGCCGTTCTTCAGCTCCATGGCGAACATGGCCAGCCGGCTGACGGAGGCCGGCGCCGATGGGCTGGTGCTGTTCAACCGGTTCTACCAGCCCGACATCGACCTCGAGACGCTGGAGGTGGATCCGACGCTGCACCTGTCCACCTCGGAGGAATGTCTGCTGCCCCTGCGGTGGATCGCGATCCTCCGTGACCGGGTGGGGTGCTCGCTGGCGGCCACCACCGGCGTGCACGCGTGGGAGGACGCCGTGAAGCTCCTGCTGGCCGGTGCCGACGTCACGATGATGGCGTCGGCCCTGTTCCGCAACGGTCCCGAGCACGTGGCGAGCGTCTTGGCCGGTCTGGAACGCTGGCTCGAGGAACGCGAGTACGTGTCGGTGGAGCAGATGAAGGGAAGCGTGAGCCAGGCGAACGTGAAGGATCCGACCGCGTTCGCACGCTCGAACTACATGCAGATGATCGTGAACTACACGAGCCCGTACGACTGGCGCCTCGGCACCTCTGAGCCCCGCGCCTGAGCCCTCAGCCGGCGAGCATCTGACGGAGCACCATCTGCAGGATCCCGCCGTGCCGGTAGTAGTCCACCTCGGACGCGCCGTCGATCCGGACGAGAACCTCGAACGACGTCGTGGAACCGTCGTCTCGTGTGGCGGTCACCGACGCCACCTGCCTGGGCCTGACCCCGTCCTGCAGCCCTCGGATCTCGTACGACTCCCGGCCGGTCAGGCCGAGCGAGGCCGCCGACTGCCCCTCGCCGAACTGCAACGGCAGCACGCCCATCCCCACGAGGTTGCTGCGGTGGATCCGCTCGTAGCTCTCCGCGATCACGGCGCGGATCCCCAGCAGGGACGGGCCCTTGGCCGCCCAGTCGCGCGAGGACCCCGACCCGTACTCCTTGCCCGCGAGCACCAGCAGCGGGACCCCTTCGTCCCGGTACCGCTCCGCGGCGTCGAAGATGGTCATCCGGTCGCCGCTCGGCAGGTGCGTGGTCCACGGGCCCTCGGTGCCGGGCGCCAGCTCGTTGCGCAGTCGGACGTTCGCGAACGTGCCCCGCATCATCACCTCGTGGTTCCCACGCCGCGCGCCGTAGCTGTTGAAGTCGCGCTGCTCCACGCCCAGTGAGACGAGGTACCGCCCGGCCGGCGAATCCGGCTTGATCGAGCCGGCCGGCGAGATGTGGTCGGTGGTGATCGAGTCCCCCACCTCCACCAGGACACGTGCCGCCCGGATGTCGCCGGGCGCCGAGGGCGCCGGGCCGAGGTCCTCGAAGAACGGGGGCTCCTGCACGTACGTGGACGCCGGATCCCATCCGTACATCGGACCGGACGGCGAGGGAAGCGAGCTCCAATGCTCGTCGCCCTGGAAGACGCGACCGTACTCCCGCTTGAACTGCTCCGGCGAGAGGGACGCGGCGATCACCGCGCGCACCTCCTGGGCCGACGGCCAGAGGTCCCGAAGGAACACGGGCCCCCCGTCCGCGCCGACGCCGAGCGGCTCGGTGGTGAGATCCATCCCGACGTGGCCGGCCAGCGCGTACGCGACCACCAGCGGAGGCGAGGCCAGGTAGCTCGCCCGGACCAAGGGGTGGATCCGTCCCTCGAAGTTCCGGTTCCCCGACAGCACGGCGCAGACGGCCAGATCCCGGTCCTTCACGGCCTCCTCGACCGGTTCCGGCAACGGTCCGGAGTTCCCGATGCACGTGGTGCAGCCGAAGCCGACCAACGAGAAACCCAGTTTGTCCAGGTACGACTGCAGGCCGGCCGCATCGAGGTAGTCGGTGACCACCCGCGAGCCCGGCGCGAGCGACGTCTTGACCCACGGCCTGCTCTGGAGGCCGGCCTCCACCGCCTTCTTCGCCAGGAGGCCGGCGGCCACCATCACCGACGGGTTCGACGTGTTCGTGCAACTGGTGATGGCGGCGATCACGACCGAGCCGTGGCGCACGCGGCCGTTGACGTCGACCTCCGAGCCGTCGTCGGGGTCGACGGTACCGTCGTCGGTGATCGCCTTGGGTTGGCCGCCCTCCCCGACCAGCCGTCCGAGCTCGGTGGGCTCCGGGTCGGGCTCGAGGCGATCCCGGAACGCCTCGACGAACGACACCCACACGCCGGAGAGCGGAACGCGATCCTGGGGGCGCTTGGGTCCGGCCACCGACGGCTCGACGGACGAGAGGTCGAGATCGAGCACCTCGCTGAACACCGGCTCGGGGTCCTCGTCGGTCCGGAAGAGCCCCTGCCCCTTCGCGTAGCGCTCCACGAGGTCCACCCGGTCCTCGCGCCCGGTCAGTCGGAGGTACCGGAGGGTCTCCGCGTCCACCGGCCAGAAGGACGCCGTCGCACCGTACTCGGGGCACATGTTCGACAGCGTGGCCCGGTCGGCCAGCTCGAGCGTCGAGCACCCCGGACCGAAGAACTCGACGAACTTGCCCACGACGCCGTGGGCCCGGAGCATCTGGGTGAGGGTGAGGACGAGGTCGGTGGCGGTGGTGCCCACCGGGAGCACGCCGGTGACCCGCACGCCCACCACGATGGGGGTCGGCAGGAACATCGGCTGGCCCAGCATCGCGGCCTCGGCCTCGATGCCGCCGACGCCCCAGCCGAGGACGCCGAGCCCGTTGACCATGGTGGTGTGCGAGTCGGTTCCCACGAGCGTGTCGGGGAACGCGACGCCGTCGCGCGTGGCCACGACCCTCCCGAGGTGCTCGAGATTCACCTGGTGGCAGATCCCGGCGCCGGGTGGGACCACGCGCATCCCGTCGAACGCCTGTTGGGCCCACCGAAGCAGCGCGTATCGCTCGCCGTTGCGGCGGTACTCCCACTCGATGTTGGCCGCATAGGCGTCCGGACTGCGGAACAGGTCGACCTGCACCGAGTGGTCGATGACGAGGTCGACGTCGACGAGCGGGTTCACCCGCTGCGCGTCCCCGCCCGCGCGGGCCATGGCCGATCGCATCGCGGCCAGATCAACCACGGCCGGAACCCCCGTGAAGTCCTGCATGAGCACGCGTGAGGGCATGAAGGCCACGTTCGCGTCCGGCGCCGGTTCCGGCCAGCGGGCCAGGGCCCGGACGTCCTCGTCGCTCACGTCGCGAGAGCCCGAGCGGCGGAGGAGGTTCTCGAGGAGGGTCTTCACGGTATGCGGCAGGCGCGAGACGTCGCCGACGCCCTGCTCGGTGAGCCAGCCGAGCCGGTGGACGACGACCGCCCCTCCGGCGGTCTCCAGCCGGCCCTTCGCGCCGGCGAACTCACTGGTCATGGTGGTCCTTCCCTCGGCGTTCCCGACGTCCACGCACGCGCCCTCGGCGTGGGTTCCCGTTCATCATCCCCGGCTGCGGTGTTCCCTGATCGCGGCCTTGTGGGCGAGACGCGCTTGCCTGCGCATCTTCGCTTCCCGCTGGCGCCGCTCCTGCGTGGGCGTCTCCGCGATCACCGGTGGCACCGGCCGAGGCTTGCCCCGCTCGTCGAGGGCCACGTACACGAGATAGGCGCTGCCGGTGTGCGTTCGCTCGCCCGTCACCACGTTCTCCGACTCAACGCGGACGCCCACCTCGATCGAGGTCTCCCCCACGTCGTTGACGGAGGCCCGAACCGTGACCGTGTTGCCGATCCAGACCGGGGCCAGGAACGACATCTCGTCCATCGTGACGGTCACGGCAAGCCCGCCGCAGTGCTTGATGGCGGCAAGTCCCGCCGCCGTGTCGACCAGCTTCATGACGGTGCCTCCGTGGACGATCCCGGCGATGTTCGCGTCGGTGATCTCCATCAGCTGGACCAGCGTGATCTGCGAGAACGACACGGGCTTGGGCGTGAGGTCCCACTGGGTCATGGGCCGCACTGTACCCGACGGGTAGCATGACGGCGGATGCGCCGCCTGCTCCCGTTCGCGCTCGTCGCGCTCGTCGCGCTCGTGGCACCGGCCTGCGGAGGGCAGACGGTCGACGTGGCCGGCGCGAGCGGTTCGTCCACGGCTCCGGTCTCCTCGTCTCCGAGCCCGTCTCTCGTTCCATCGCCGAAGCCTTCGCCGACCGCTTCGCCGCAGATCGAGTTGCCCTCGGACGCGCCGACCACGTTCGACCATGCGGCGGACGCGGAGCAGGTGCCGGCCCGCGATCTCGTCCCGTCGCAGGCGCAGGTCGTCTCGGCCTGGCGGCTGGATCCGCCCGCCGTCCCCCTGTCGCAGATCGGGCTCGTCTGGACCCGGGGCGCGGATCCCTTCTCCGCCGAGCACGGGTTCGTCCTGTGGCAGCGGTTCCCGCAGGACCCGCCGTGGAGGGTGGTCTTCGGCTTCTCGGACGATGTGGCGGCGGGCGTGCTCGGCGTCCGCGTCGAGACCGGCGACCTCACCGGGGACGGCGTCCCCGACGCCCTCACGTTCGAGGACCTCGGCGGCAGCGGCGCCTGTGGGATCTGGCGCGTGGTCGCCCCCGCGATCGGCTCGGCGAGCCAGCTCTACCGCACGAAGACGTGCGACACGGACATCCGGATCTCGAGCGGCGACCTCGTGATCAGGGAGTCGGTCTACGAGCCGGGCGACGCCCACTGCTGCCCCAGCAGGTACCGGACCACCACCCTCGAGTGGGACCGGAACACCTGGCAGGTCGTCGACCAGGTGATCGAACCGGCGTAGGCACTCCGAACCTGCCCACATCCTCCCCGGGTGTGAACCACTTCACAGACGGACGAACGCTTGTTCGATACGGTAGCGCCAGCATGAGCACGGTGCGTTCCGGTCTCGAACGGCGGGGAGACCGGGCTCTCGAACCTGGTCCTGCTCTGCCGTCCCCACCACCACCTCGTGCACCACGGCTTCGGGGTGCACATGGTCGACGGCCGGCCCGAGTTCCTCCGACCCGACGGCGCGCGGCTGGAGGATCGGGCTCCACCCTGACATGGGCTAGTCTGGACCAGACTAGCTAGGTCACCACACGAAGGCGGCTGCCGCGGGGGGACTTCTCGACCTCGATGCGGGCGGGAAGGCGGATGGCCAGCTCCTGGACGTGGGTAATCACCCCGACCATCCGGCCGTCGCCGCCGAGCTGCTCGATGGCCTCCACGACCACCTCGAGGGTCTCGGGGTCGAGGCTCCCGAACCCCTCGTCCAGGAACAGGCTGTCCAGGCGGGCCTTGTCGGTGAACGAGAGCGAGCGCACCTGCTCGGACAGCGCGAGCGCGAGCCCGAGCGACGCCAGGAACGTCTCGCCGCCCGACAGCGTGCGGGCGCTCCGCTGCTCCTCGCCGTTCCAGGTGTCCACGACGAAGAACTCGTCGTCCTCGAACGCCAGCCGGTAGCGGCCACCGGAGAGCTGGGACAGGTGCTCGGAGCCCGCGGCCGCCAGGATCTGGAGCGCCTCGACCTGGAGGAACGCGATGATCCGATCGGCCCGGAGCTCCTTCGCGAGGGCGTCGAACCTGGCCGCTCGCGCCCGCTGCGCCGCAACGTCCTCCACCAGCTGGCGGGCGTTCGCGAGCCGCGTCCGGAGGGTCTCCGCATCCTTCCTGGCCGAGGCCACCGCCGCCGACGCCGATCGCCGCTCCTCGGCGACCGCCTTCTCCAGGTCTGCGAGCGAGACCTGTGGGGGCACCAGCTCCCCCACCACCGCCTGCGCCTGCTCCAGGAACGCCGCCTCGCCCCCCGACCGGACCGTCGCCAGGTCGTCGAGGCGCTTGCCGAGATCGGCGAGGCTCTCGCTGAGGTCGCCGGCGGCCTCCGCCAGACGGGGCGCGTCGTCCGTAGTCCGGGGCATGGACAGGTCGGGCACGCGGACCTCGTCGCCTCCGGCGGCGTGTGCGCGGTCGAGCAGCCCCGAGACGGGGAGACCGTCCAGCCGTCCTCGCAGCTCACCCGCGCGCAGGGCCAGCGCATCGAGGCGCCGCTCGGCGTCGGCCACGGCCTGCCGCGCCTCCGCCGCCGCGGACGTGGAGGCAGCGCAGGCCTCGTCCAACCACCCGAGCCGTTCCAGGCGCTCCTCGAGCGCCCCCACCGGGTCGGCCGGGAGCTTGCCACCGAACGACCCGGCGACCGCCGCCGAGACCTCGTCCAGGGAGGTCGTCAGCTTGGCCAGCTCCTTCTCGATCCGCTTGGCCTCGGCCGCCGCGTCCCGGACATCGCGCTCGACCTGGTCCCGCGCGGTTTGCGCCTGCCGAAGCGCTTCGTTCGCCGCCTCGGCCTGCTGCTGCACCTTCGCTAGGGCCGCCTTGGCTCGCTCCAGCGTCGGCGTCGGCGCCGCCTCCGGGAGGGTCCGGACGGCGTGGCCGCACACGGGGCAGGCATCGCCCACCTTCACACCGGCGCGGACGGCGGCCACCAGATCGGCGTGCGTCGCGTCGTCCACCGTCTGCCTCGCCGAGCCCAGTGCCTGCATCGCCGCCTCGGCGCCGACGATGGCCTTGGCATGCGATCGCTCCGCCCTCTTTTGGACCTTCGCCAGCGCGGGCTGCGCCCGGCGGGCCGTGTCGAGCTCTTGCCGACAGCCGTCGACCTCGCGGTCCAGGTCCGCCAGGCGCTCCGCCTTCACCCGGAGGGCGGCCAGCTCGGTGGCCGGCCCCCACGCGGCCTCGGCCTTCGCGAGCGCCGCGGCCGCCTTCGCCGCGTCGCGATCGGCTGCCGCGGCCGACCTCGTCAGCTCGGCCACCGTCGCGCCGGCCGTCCTCAGCCCGTCGGCCACCCCCATCAGTCCCTCGGCGACGCCCGCGGCGACGTCCGCCGCGTCGTGGAGGTCCGCGGCGCAGGTCCGAAGGTCGCTCACCGATCGGGCGGTCGCCGCCCACCGTTCGGCCGCCTGGCGGACGGCCGCCTCGGCCTCGGCCAGCTGCCCCGCGTGCTCGGCCGCGCGCTCGGCGTTCGCCTCTGCCTGATGGGCCGCCTCCTCCGTGACGCCCGCGTACTCCGTCTGGAGCAGCGCCGCCTTCGCCTCGGCCTCGGCGGCGGACGCCCGCCGGACCTCCCCGGCCAGCTTGGCCAGACGCTCGAACAGCTCGAGACCGAGCAGCTCGGTGAGGATCTTCCGGCGGTCTTTCGCATCGCCCACCAGGAACTCGGCGAACGTGCCCTGCGGCAGCAGCACGGATCGCGTGAAGGCCGCGTAGTCCAGACCGAGGGCGTCTTGGATCATCGCGTCGGCCTCGCGCACCCGATCGGCCCCCTCCCCGGCCTGGCGCCATCCGCCGTCGCGCCATCGCTCGAGCAGGATCTTCGTGGCGCCCCGCGCGGCCGGCGTGCGGCGCGTCACGCGGTACCGATCCTCGCCCACGGCGAACTCGAGCGAGACGGCCATCTGCGGCTGGCCCTGGCTCACGAGCTGCCCAACCTGCTTGCCGACGCGGTCGACGTAACCGAACAGCGCGTACGTCATGGCGTCGAGCAGCGAGGACTTGCCCGACCCGGTCGGTCCGGCGATGGCAACCAGGTCCAACCCGTCGAAGTCCACCACCTGCTCGTCGCGGAAGGCCGTGAAGCCCTTGACGGCCAGCCGGATCGGACGCATCAGGTGCCCTCCGCTTCGAGCGCGAGCACTTCGTCGAACGCCGCGAGCACGTCGTCCGGCGGCTCCGCTCCGTGCTCGGTCCGGTAGTACGCGACGAACTGCTCCCGGGGGTCGAGGGACGAGACCGGCTCCGGTCTGGTCGAGGGCTCGCGACGCTCGTACTCGAGGTGCACGTCGAGGGCGTTCGGCAACGCCTCGCGCACCCGATCCGCGATGCCCGGCACGGGGCCGTCGGTGGCGACGAACACCCGCAGGTAGGCGTCGCCCACGTCGGCGGCCGTCGCCACCACCTCGTCGAGGGTTCCACGGAGATCCCGCAGCTGCCGACCGGCCGAGAGCGCGACCTCGCGCACCTTCGCGGGCTTGCCGGCCTCGATGTCGACGATCGTGACCGACTTCCTCTGACCGGCCTCGCCGAAGTCGAGCTGGAGGAGCGAGCCGGGGAACCGGGCCGGCGCCCCGGCGCCCTTCACCGCCTGCGGGAGGTGCACGTGGCCGAGGGCGAGGTAGCTCACGTCGGCCGGCAGGCGCGAGGGCGAGACCGCGTACGCCATGCCGATGGTGAGCTCGCGTTCGCCGCCGCCGGGCGTGACCAGCGCCCCGTCGGTGAACAGGTGGGCCAAGACCACGGAGATCCCCCCCGGGGTGAACCCGGCGGCCATGGCACCCAGCAGCTCCCCCATGCCCTGGGCGTACGACCGGTACCAGGACTCGCCGGCCGCGAAGAGGCTCGCGGCGTCGCCGAACCGTCGCTCGGGGACGAACGGGACGCAGGCGACCTCGGCGATCTCCGAGCCGTCGCGCGAGGGCACCTCGACGATGCCGCCCGCATCGGGCGGGGCGACCCGCGCCGCCACATAGACGCCGATCGGTCGCAGCAGCTTGCCGAGCGCCTCCAGCCGC
>DASWAT010000047.1:0-16017 GCA_036390995.1 Actinomycetota bacterium
CCACAACGGATCGACCGGACCGATGCCCCCGCCCACCGGCAGCGCGTGCCGGATCGCCTCGGTCACGAAGGCCTTGCCCTCCCGAACCGCCGCCAACAGGTCGTCTCCACGAGCCAGGAAGGCCGCGATCGCCGAGGAGAGCACGCACCCCGTGCCGTGCGTGTGCGGCGTATCGATCCGCTCGCCCTCGACCCACAGCAACCGGTCCCCGTCGAAGAACAGGTCGTCGGCGCGGGCTCCGGTGCGGTGGCCGCCCTTCACCAGGACCGCTCCGGGGCCGAGCTCGAGGATGGCCCGGGCCGCACGCTTCATGTCGGCGGCGGATCCCACGTCGAACCCGGCGAGACCGCCCGCCTCGGGCAGGTTCGGGGTCACGAGCGTCGCGAGCGGCAGGATCCGCGTCCGCAGCGCGCCCACGGCGTCCTCGGCCAACAGGGCGTGACCGTGCTTGGAGACGAACACCGGATCGACCACGAGGTTCGGGATGGCGGTCTCCGCGATCGCGTCGGCCACCGCTCCGACGATCGCGGTGGATGCCAGCATGCCCGTCTTCGCCGCGTCCACGCCGATGTCGGTGGCGACCGCTCGGATCTGGTCGCCGACCGTCACCGGCGAGAGCTCCTCGTACCCGGCCACGCCCTTCGTGTTCTGGATGGTGACCGCCGTGATCGCCGTCATGCCGAACACGCCGAGGGCAGAGAACGTCTTCAGGTCCGCCTGGATCCCGGCGCCGCCGCCCGAGTCCGAGCCGGCGATCGAGAGCGCCCGGGGAACCACGCGATCGGCGTCGCTTCCGCCGGTGCGTCCGGCCGTGCGGTCATCGGTCATGCCGGAAGTGATCCCACCCCTTCGGTTCGAGCACGCGCTCCACGCCGTCGGGCCCTGTCGCCACGAGCCCACCCTCGATGATGACCCCCACCTCGGTGAGCGTCACCCCGAACCGTTCCGAGAGCTGGGCTCGAGCGCGATCCACGTCTGTGGCGTCGATCGTCGCGAGGAGCTCGTAATCCTCGCCGCCGCCGATCGCGAGCTCGAGCGCGTCCACACCGAGGGCCGGCGCCGCCTGGCGCAGGGCCGGCGACACGGGAACCCGCGAGAGATCGAGCCGAGCGCCGACCCCGCTCTCGGCACAGAGGCGGGACAGGTCCTTCGCCAGTCCGTCCGATAGGTCCATCATCGCCGTCGCCCCCGATTGGGCGAGCGTCTGGCCCTCGCCCACCCTGGCCACCGGCCGGAACAGCGCGTCGAGCAGGTCCCGTCCCCACGGCGTGGAGAGGGCACGCGCCGCCTCGGCGGCCGGCATCCGAGACACGAGGAGGCCACCGGCGGCTCCACCGAGGTCCCCGGTGACGACGACGAGGTCGCCGGGATGGGCGCCCCCCCGCGTCACCGCACGTCCCCGTGCGACCTCGCCGACGACCGTCACCGAGAGCACGACGACGTCCGCTCGGTTCGTGTCGCCGCCGACGAGCGTGAGCGCGTATTCGTCGCACGCTTCGCGCATCCCGCCGTAGAGCTCCACCACCCACTTCGCCTCCACGTCGTCCGGCAGCCCGAGCGAGACCAGGGCGTAGCGAGGACTCCCCGCCATCGCCGCGATGTCGGAGACGTTCACTACGATCGACTTCGCGCCGAGCTCATGGGGTGAGATCGACCCGCGATCGAAGTGCACGTCCTCGATCAGCATGTCCGTCGTCAGCACGAGCGAGCCCGATCCGGGGTGCACCACGGCGGCATCGTCCCCCAGGCCGACCTCGACCCCGGCCACACCGCCCGAGAGCAGCTTGCGGATGACGCCGATCAGCTCGTCCTCGGAAAGCTCCATACGCCCCGTCGCGCTCATCTCACCCGTTCTGTCCGAAGCGGCGGAGGGAGCCCGCCTCGGGCCGTCCGCTAGAATCTAGCCCCTACCAGCGCAGAGGGACCCATCCGAGAACCGGAGCGGACGAGCCCGGAAGGAGACCACCGTTGCAGGTCCGAGCCCGAGTCATCCACGACAACCCGTCCCCACAGGAGCTCCGGAAGTTCACCGAGGAGATGCCCACCTGCCGCGCCACGGAGTTCGGCAACGTGAACGTGCAGACGCGCGCCACCTCCCGCTCCGCCGGGAGCACCTACGTCGTGACCGACGACCCCTCCACCGCAGGTGGTCAGACCATCACGCACGAGGAGTACGACCGCATCGCGAAGACGCAGGACGAGTACATCGCGCAGCAGGAGATGGTCGTGATCGACGGCTACATCGGCAACGACCCCGACTTCCAGACGCCCGCGCGCCTGACGATCGAGCGCGCGAACGCGAACGTGGCCGGCATGCAGCAGAAGCTCTACTTCCCGCGTGAGGGCGGAGAGCCCGAGGTCCAGGTGATCTACACGCCGAACCTCGCCGTGCCCGGCTACCCGGACGACCGGGTGATCGCGGTGGACCTGCAGAACGGCGTGACGCGAGTGCTCAACTCCGACTACTTCGGGGAGTCGAAGAAGGGCGGGCTTCGGATGTGGAACACGATCGTGTACGACCGTGGGGGCCTGGCGCTGCACGCCGGATGCAAGGTGATCCCCACCGGGCACGGCGACAAGGTGTTCCTCATCATCGGTCTCTCGGGGACGGGCAAGACGACCACCACCTTCACCACGCAGAACAGCTCCCTGCCGGTGCAGGACGACTTCGTGGCCCTCATGCCGGGTGGCAAGACCCACGGCACCGAGAACGGCTGCTTCGCCAAGACGTTCAGCCTGGACCCCGACTTCGAGCCGAACATCTACAACGCGGTTGTGAGTCCCGACACGTACCTGGAGAACGTCTACCAGAGCGAGCGCGGCTCGGTGAACTTCTTCGAGACCTCGTATACGAAGAACGGCCGGGCCG
Source organism: Actinomycetota bacterium (assembly GCA_036390995.1). Taxonomy (GTDB): domain Bacteria; phylum Actinomycetota; class UBA4738; order UBA4738; family HRBIN12; genus DASQQQ01. The sequence goes on from DASWAT010000047.1 coordinate 2,870, forward strand.
TGTTCGGGATGGACGCCCTCGGCCGGTACAAGGATCCGCGGGACGTCGGCCTCGTCGACCACCTGCTGATACTGAACTGGAACGAGAACATCGTCCCGGCCGTGTCGAAGCTCACGCAGACGCAGGCCGCCACGTATTTCATGCTCGGCGAGACCACCGGCACGTCGGCCGGCGGCAAGGCCGAGGAGGGCAAGTTCCTCCGGGTACCCGGCACGAACCCGTTCTTCCCGCTCCCCCACGGCCTCCAGGGCAACCGGATCCTCGAGCTGCTGGGGTCCCACCCCATCGACGTCTTCCTGCTGAACACCGGGCGGGTCGGCGGCAAGGAGGGCGACGAGCGCTCGAAGAAGGTGAAGATCCCCCACTCGTCGGCCATCGTGAAGGCGATCGCTGAGGGAACCATCACCTGGGACCACGACGACGACTTCGGTTACCAGGTGGCCGCCGACGTGCCCGGGATCGAGGACCCCGAGCTGCTGCAGCCGGTGCGCCTCTACGAGCGCCAGGGGCGGAGGCGCGAGTACCGCGACTTCGTGCAGCGGTTCAAGGCCGAGCGCCGCGCCCACCTCGAGCGGTTCCCCGAGCTGTCGAGGGACATCGTCGAAGCCGTCGGCTGAGACGCGTCCGTCGGCTCAGGACGCGACGTCCTTGCGACCGAACCACAGGACGGCCGCCGCCAGGAACACGGCGGTGTAGGCGAGCGACACGACGAGACCGCCGCGGAGGCCCCCCCAGGCGATCGGGAACCGGAACAGGTCGGTGAACGCGAGCCACCCGTGCGTCGGCAGGTACGGGTGGATCACGTGCAGGCTCGGGATGTTGTCCAGGATCTCGCTGGCGATGCCCAGGATCACCGTGGCAACCGTCGCGCCCGGCCCCGAGTCGGTGAGCGTGGAGACGAAGGTGCCGATCGCCACGATGCCCGACACCGCGAGGAACATGTAGACGGCCGCACCCAGGATCCGGAGGAACGCGGCGCCGGTGGACAGGGTGGTGCCGGACAGCGTCGGCAGCGGACCGAGCCCGAACACCACCGCCCCGAACACGGTGCCGACGGCCACGACCCACAGCAGCATCAGACCGAGCAGGGTCATCGCGCCGGCGTACTTCGCCAGCACCAGGCGCGTCCGCGCCACCGGCCGGACCAGCAGATATCGAAGCGTCCCGCCCTGCGCCTCCCCCGCGATCGCATCTCCGGCGAAGAGCCCGGCGGCGAGTGGCAGGAAGAAGGGCTGGATCACGGCCAGCCCCGTGAGCGGGGCGAACAGCCCGTTGCGGACGATCTGCACGAGGAACGGAGGCGCGTCCGCTCCTGCCTGGGCAGGCGGCGAGAGCTTCACCGCGATCACGATGAGTGCGGGGATCCCGCCGAGCGCCCCAGCGACCAGCCAGGTCCGCCACCGGCGCGCGGCCTTCGTCAGCTCAACCCGGTACACCGTCGTCCTCCACGAGCGCCAGGAACACGTCCTCGAGGGTCTCCCGCTCGGGGACGAGCGCGCTCACCGCCACCCCGCCGGACACGAGCGCAGCGTTCACCTCGGCCGCCGTGGACCCCCCGAGCCGGACCCGCAGCGCCGCCGTCCCCTCCAGCGACGCCTCCACGCCGGTCACCGACGAGAGGATCACGAGCGCCCGGTGCACGTCATCCACTTCGATCAGCAGCCGCTGGGCTGCGCCTCGGAGCGCCCCTGGCGGCCCCTCGGCCACGAGGCGGCCGCGAGAGAGAACCCCGACGCGGTCGCACATGGCCTCAACCTCACCGAGCAAGTGGCTCGAGACGAACACGGTCGTACCCTCGTCGGCGAGCCGGCGCAGCAGCTGGCGGATCTCGCGCATCCCCGCAGGGTCCAGGCCGTTCGTCGGCTCGTCCAGGACGAGGATCTCGGGGTCGCCGAGCAACGCCATCGCGATGCCCAGGCGCTGGCGCATGCCCTGGCTGTAGGCCTTCACGCGCTTGGTCGCCGCGTCGGACAGCCCGGTGAGGCCCAGCACGGCGTCGATCCGCGCGAGACGGCGGCCGACGTCGCCGCCGCCGGCGCGGGCGAACACCTCGAGGTTCCGGCGGCCCGACAGGTATCGGTAGGATGCGGGCTCCTCGATCATCGCGCCGGTCCTCTCGAGCGCCTCGGAACGCCCGTCACCGAACACCGGTCGGTCGAGGAGCTCCACCTCTCCCCCCGAGGGGAAGATCAGGCCGAGGGCCATGCGGATCGTCGTGGTCTTCCCAGCGCCGTTCGGCCCCAGGAACCCGTACAGCTCGCCCCGCTCCACCCGGAGGTCGAGCCGGTCGACCACGTCCACGTCGCCGTAGCGTTTCGTGAGCCCTCGGGCGACCAGGGCGGTCACGGCAGGCTGGGCTCGACCTCCGCCAGCCGGCCCGGCGCCACGGCGCCGGCCACGATCCAGGCGTGGTCACCCCGCTCCACGAGGTCCGCCGAGCCGAGCGGGCCCGCGTACGGGAACAGCGAGCGGAGTTCCCTCGGCACGTCGGTCGAGGCCACCTGCACGGCCAGGACCAGCCCGAACCCCTGGCCGAACACGCGCACCTGCGGCATCCCGGCCCCCACGGCCGCGTTGCCGCCGGCCGGGCCGTGGCCCTCGAGGGACCCGAGCTGGACCTGCTTCACGGTGGCTCCCTGGGGCGGCGAGAACCCGAACATCGCGGGGTCGATCGGAGCGAACCCGACCGAGGTGAATCCGGCTTCGATGGCCGCGACGTCGCTCCCCTTCGGCACCACCGACAGCCGCAGCGGCAGGCGCGTGGCCGCGTCGATCGCCACGTCCACGTGCCCGATCAGCGTGTGCGCGTCCGTGGGCGACAGGCGGACCACGTACGCGTCCCGGCCGGCCACCACGGTGGGATCGGCGAGCGATACGGCCGCGTAGGGCGTCAACTTGTGGAGCGCCTTCGCGACCACGTCGGCGAGGTCGCCGAGCGTCGGGATCCCCGGCGACGTCGAAGCCGCGGGGATCGAGGCGTGCCACGCCGTGGAGCGGTTCGAGTCCCAGAACCACGCGTCGGTCGGGTTCGCCACGGCGTCGCACTCGCCGAACGGGAGGAGCTGCGCCACGCGCACCCCGTCCGGTGAGCGCCACACCCGGAACCGCGAGTCCGAAACCAGGACGCTGGCGGGACAGCCGGGATCGGACAACCCGGAGGGAAGCGGCGGCAGTCCGAGGTCCACGTGCGTCGTCACGTCGCCGGACACGGGCACGCGCTCCGCAACCGCCCGGAGCGACGAGGCGATCAGCAGGTCGGGCGCGACCGCCGGCAGGTCGGGGCGGGGCGACGCCCGGACGGCCGAGAGGCCGGCCACGAGCGCCAGGGCCAGCGCGGCGACCACCGCGACGGCCACGGACCGAGAACGGATCACGCGGGCCATGACTCCTTCTAGCATCCCACGGGTCGGCGGTTCGAGACCACGGGCGGATCGCCGCGGGATCGCCGCAACTCCATCACGAACCCGTCACGTCGTGGCTCCCGGGGGGCGACGCTCCGACGATGGGAGCCTGCGCGAGGATGGGGAGCCGTCGGAGATCAGGCCTCGTCGCCCGGGGAGCGGTTCCCCAAGAAGTAGCCGGCGGCGAACTGCACGGCGGCGAGCGCGATCGGCACGATCAGGTACCACCGGAACCGGTCGAGCTCGGAGGTCGGCCGCCCGTCGAGGCTGGTGGCCGCGTAGATCACGAACAACCCCGCGAACGCGAACCACAGTCCCACCCGGCCGGTCACGAACAGCGCGTACAGGAGGTGGTCGACCACGTCGGTGCCTTCGAACCGTCGCCGGGTCCACCGCCACAGGGAGCGCAGCCCGCCGAGCGCGAACAGGGCGGCGATCCCGATCTCCGCGCCGGTCACGACGCGCTCACGTGCGGCTCCCCGCCGCCCTCGACAGCGCCGCGACGACCTCGTCGTCGCCGGTCTGGTCGAACCGCCGATACCACTCGCCCACGGCGTAGAAGGGCTCGGGCGCCTCCAACACCACGACGTCGTCGGCCTCCTCACGGAGCCGCCCGATCGACGCGCCGGGGGCCACCGGCACCGCGAGGATCACCCGGCTCGCCTCCTGCGCTCGGGCCCACCGCACCGCGGCGATCGCCGTCCCGCCGGTGGCGACCCCGTCGTCCACCACGATCGCCACTCGCCCCGTCACGTCAACCGCCGGCCTGCCGGCCCGATACGCCCGAAGCCGCCGCTCGATCTCCTGCTCCTGCCGCGCGATCTCACGGTCGAGGTACTCGTCGCTCACGCCCAGCACCTCCACCATCCGCGGGTCCACGACGCGAACGCCCGGCGCCACGGCCCCCAGCCCGAGCTCCGGATTGCCCGGCGCCCCGATCTTGCGAGGGACGACGACATCGAGCGGCAGCCCCAGGGAGTCGGCGACGATCTCGCCGACGATCACGCCGCCACGAGGGATCGCCAAGACGACAGCGTCCGTCCCCCGATGGGCGGCGAGGGCCTCGGCGAGCCGCTCACCCGCGTGCCGGCGATCCGCGAACATCACGCGTCCCCCGTCGGCTCCGGAGGAGCCGGAGGCCCCGGAGGATCCGACGCCTCCGATCCTCGCTCCTCGATCTCCCGCCGGGCCTCCTCGTCCCCCATCCGCCGCCGTTTGTCGCCGATCACGCGCTCCGGCGGCGGCATGGGCTTTCGGACCCGCTTGTAGGCTTCGAGGAATCCCGGGGGAGTCTCCCGCTTCTTCCGCTTCCCCACACCCTGATTATCCCCCGCGGCGCCCCGGCCTCACCTGCGCCTGCCGCGGCCTGCCTCGCCCGGGACGGTTTGCCGGGCCACACGGCACACGGATAGCATGGCGGCTCGAAGACCGAGGGAGGCAGACGTGGTTCACGCCTACATCCTGATCCAGACCGAGGTTGGGAAGGCGGCCCAGGTCGCCGACGAGGTCCGCGACATCACGGGCGTGACCGAGGCCGAGGACGTGACGGGGCCCTACGACGTGATCGTCCGCGCCGAGTCCAAGAACGTCGATGAGCTGGGCAAGCTGGTCGTTGCGAAGATCCAGGCGGTCGAAGGCATCACGCGAACGCTGACGTGCCCGGTGGTTCACCTCTAGACCCGATCCCGCGACACGCTCGCCCGGGACGCGCGGCGCTCGTGCTAGTCTGGTCCAGACTAGATGCCGGTTCCCCGCTTCCGCTCGCTCTCGAACCGTTCCAGCGCCAGCTCGACCAGCCGATCGACGAGCTCCGCATACGGCATCCCGGACGCCTCCCAGAGCTTCGGGTACATCGAGATCTGGGTGAAGCCGGGGATCGTGTTGATCTCGTTCAGCAGGAGCGAGCCGTCGCTGCGCAGGAAGAAGTCGACCCGCGCCATCCCGGCGCCGTCGACGGCCAGGAACGCCGCCACCGCCAAACGCTGAACCTCGCCCAGGACGCCGGCCGGCAGGTCGGCGGGTATCAGCAGCTCGGCTCCGTGCTCGTCCGTGTACTTCGCGTCGTAGTCGTAGAACTCATGCGCGCCCTTCGGGACGATCTCGCCGGCCACCGAGGCGACGGGGTCGTCGTTGCCGAGCACCGCGACCTCGATCTCGCGTGCGCCCTCAACCGAGCGCTCGAGCACGACCTTGCGCCCGTACCGGAGCGCCTCCTCCATCGCGCCGGCGAGGTCCCCGTGCCGGTGGACCTTCGTGATCCCGACCGACGAGCCGAGCGTGGACGGCTTCACGAACATCGGATAACCGAGGTGCGCGGCTTTGGCCTCGACGGCCTCGGGGTCCTCCTCCCACTCGCGTTCGTGGACCACCTCGTGCTCGACCACCGGGATACCGGCGTTCGCGAACAGCACCTTCTGCACCGCCTTGTCCATCCCGACCGCCGACGCCAGGACGCCGGCGCCGACGTACGGGATGCCCGCCATCTCGAGGAACCCCTGGATCGAGCCGTCCTCGCCGTACGGACCGTGCATCACGGGGAACACGACGTCGATCTCGGTTCGCGACCCGTCCTCCGCCACCAATGCCCGGGCCTCGGGATCCTGGTCGAGCGCCACCTCCGCCCCGGACGCAGGTACGACGGCGGGCAGCGCCCCGCCGGCCGAGCCGGCCGGCAGCGCCGGCGGTCCGCCGGGAGCCAGCTGCCACCTGCCGTCCTTCGTCACGCCGATCGGCACGACCTCGTACCGCTCGGGGTCGAGCGCGTCCATCACCGACCGCGCGGAGATGCACGAGATCTCGTGCTCGGCCGAGCGGCCTCCGAACAGGATCGCGATCCGTCGCCTCATGCCTTCTCCAGCGCCCGGTCGACGTCGTCCACGAGATCGTCGAGATCTTCGAGACCGACGCTCACCCGGACCAGGCCGTCGGCGATCCCGGCCGCCCGCCGGGCGTCGGGGTCCATCTGCCGGTGCGTGGTCGAGGCGGCGTGCCCGACGAGCGTGTGCGTACCGCCGAGGCTGGTGGCCACCCACGCCACCTGGAGCGCGTCGCAGAATCGCATGCCCGCGTCGACCCCCCCGGCCACCTCGAACGCCAGCATGCCCCCGCAGCCCCTCGGCAACAGGCGCGCGGCAACGCCGTGCTGTGGGTGGGAGGGTAGCCCCGGGTAGTGCACCCGCTCCACCTTCGGATGCCGCTCGAGGTGGGCGGCCAGTGCGAGGGCGCTGGCCGAATGGCGCTCCATCCGCAGCTCGAGCGTCGTCATGCCCCGGAGCGCGAGCCACGCGTCGAACGGCGCGAACGTGCCACCCGTGTCGATCACGGTGTCCCGCAGCTCGCGCACGCGCTCATCGCCGGCGCACGCGACGCCGCCGGTCAGATCGTGGTGCCCGCCGAGGTACTTCGTGGCCGAGTGGAGCACCACGTCGAACCCGAACCGTGCAGGGGTGCACAGGTACGGGGATGCGAACGTGTTGTCCACGACCCCCGGGATGCCGTTCTCCGCGCACAGCCGCCCGAGCGCCTCGAGGTCGGCCACGGTCACGTTCGGGTTCGCGATGGTCTCCACGTAGAAGCAGGCGGCCCCAGGGAACGCCGCCCCGACCGCGCCGAGGTCGTGCGGGTTCACGAAGGTCACGTCGATCCCGTACCGGGGCAGCATCCTGGTGAAGAGCGAGTACGTCCCCCCGTACAGCTCGGCGCTCGCCACCACTCGGTCGCCGCTTCGCGCCAGGGTCGTGACGACCGTGTGGATCGCCGCCATCCCCGACGCGAACGAGAACGCCGACTCCGTCCCCTCCAGATCCGCCACCGTCTGCTCGAAGGCCAGCAGGGTGGGGTTGCCGTATCCGCGTGTGTACGTGTAGCCGGGCCGCCGGAACGCGATGGTCTCCGCGTAGTCCTCCGAGGTGGCGAACCGGAACGTCGAGGTCTGGAAGATGGGGATGCTCGGCGTCTGCTGTTCGATGGAGGGCGGCCGGACGTGGATGGCACGGGTGGCGAATCCTCTCCGGCGCTCGTCGGTCATCCGCCCCAAGCCTACCCTCGGGCCCAGCGCTTCGGGTAGCGAGCTCGCATGTCGCTCACCAGGGCCGTCAGGGCTCGCATGAGCCCGTCGGTGAGCTCGCGTACCGCGTCGCGGTTCTCGACGGCGTCGCGCTCCTCGAGGGCGTCTCCCCGGGCCAGGACGTCGTAGGGCTCGCCGGCCTTCAGCCAGATGGGCCGGCCGAACGTCGGGTGGATGCGCTCGCCTCGCCGCCATACGTACTGGCCGCCCCACGTGGCCACCGGCAGGATCGGGATCCCGGTCATGAGCGAGAGCCGCACTGCGCCGTTCTTGCCCGGTCCGGGTGAGAAGTCGGCGTCGGCGGTGATGCTGGTTCCCTCCGGATAGACGACCACGACCTCGCCCGCCTCCAGCGCCTGGGCGGCCTCCAGCAACGGCGCCCGGTCGCCGGTCCCCCGGGCCACCGGGATCTGTCCCGCGCCCAGCAGCACGGTACGGAGGAACCAGTTGTCGAAGAGCTCACGCTTGGCCAGGAACCGAGGCCGCCGGTTGGCACGGTCAACGAAGTGGCCGTGGGCCAGCGGGTCGAAGTACGAGAGGTGGTTGCCGGCCACGATGAGCGGTCCCTCGGGTGGGATGCGCTCCAGTCCCTCGAGGCGCCAGTTGAACCACAGGTGGACCGGCGGCAGGGCCACCGACCTCGCGATCCGGTACCACGGTTCCAGTCGGCCCCCTCCTTCCGGGCGCGGATCCTACCGGCGACCGAGCAGCAGCACGCCGAGGGTCTGCCCGGTCACCGGGAAAGGGTACGCCCCAGGTGGCTCCCTCGAGTTGCCGGCGCGCGCGCTAGCCTGGGGGCGTGCGCGTCATCGCGATCCCCGTCAAATCCCTCGCCCGGGCCAAGCGGCGGTTGGCCCCCCGGCTCACGCCGCTCGAGCGGGGAGCGCTCACGCTGGCCATGTTCGAGGACGTGCTGGACGCCACGACGGCGGTACCCGGATGGCAGACCTGGGTGATCTCACCAGACGAGGTCGTGCTCGAGATCGCGGCGCGACGGGGCGTGCGACCGGTCCCCGAGGCCAAGCCGCCCCTTACCTCGGCGGTTCGGCAGACCGAGGTCATGGCCAGGGAGGAGGAGGCCGACGCGTTGGCCATCGTCCCCGGCGACCTGCCGCTCGCGACGACCGGCGCCCTCACCAAGGCGCTCCGGACCCTCGGCCCGGTGGTGTTGGTTCGCTCGAGCGGCGACGGGACGAATCTGCTCCTACGGCGACCCCCCCGGAGCATCCCGTCGCGCTTCGGGCCGGACTCGTTCCGGCGGCATCTGGCCCTGGCGCAGGCGCGGGGGCTCCCGGCATCGGTCGTGGAACAGCCGGAGCTGTCGTTCGACGTGGACGTTCCCTCGGATATCCTCACCGTGCTCGGCGCGGGGCGACGGGGCCGAACCCGCGAGGTCTGTCTGGAGATGGACCTCGGTGAGCGGCTGAAGATGTACGCGTAGGAGGGTCGATGCCGCAGGGAACGATCAAGGAGTACGACACGCAAGAGCGGACCGGGACCCTGCTCATGGACGATCGGAGCGAGGTCCACATCGATGCGGAGTCGACCGAGGGCGCCGGCCTGCGCTCCCTCCGCCTTGGTCAGCGCGTGAAGTTCGATCTCGTCGAGGAGGGCGGCCGCAAGCTCGCAAGGACGCTCCGGATCGTCACGATCGACTGACGCTCACCGCCGGCCGGCCGACCTCGCCGCGGTCCGGCGCCGTTTGGCCGCCACCATCTCCCGGAACTCCTTGCCCGCCGTGAACCAGGGCAGGTCCCGGGCCGGGACCACGATGGGGGTCTGGGGCTTCCGAGGGTTCCGCGCGATCCGGCGGTTCCGCCGCTTGCGCTCGAACGTCCCGAACCCCACCAGCGAGACCCGGTCGCCTTTGGCGACGGTCTCGCGGATGACGTCCATCGCCGCGTCGACGGCCCGGCCGGTCTCCGCCTTGCTCGATCCCGTGCGCTTGGCCACCTCGGCGATCAGGCCGTTCTTGTTCATGCGCATCGCCTCCTCAGCCGATGATTGCAACGTAACGAGGTCGCGCACACTGGTCAATGCCCGGGGCCGGTGCGACCATGTGCCGATGAAGCGTACGGCGCCCGCGACGATCGTGTTGCTGGCGACCGCGCTCGCCGCGTGTTCGAGCGGTCAGAGCCGCGACTTCGCCCGCTACTACGACCCGCTCGGCTTGTTCAGCACGGACCTGCCGGCGGCGAACCAGCTGCAGGCGTCGCAGCCGCAGACCTCGCAGAGCGGACCCGGCCTGCTGTCCGGCGTGGTGGCCACCCCCCCGCAGCCGAGCCCCTCGCCCCAGAGCCAGCTGGGCGGCGCCTTCGGCGGGATGGGTACGCAGACCGCCCCTTCCGACCAGACGGTCTACGAGGCCTTCGTGGTCACCACTGAGGCCTTCTCGAGCCTCGACGAGATGGTGCTGTTCTTCCTGACCGGGGATCCCGGGATCGATGTGCAGCTCGACCGCGACCTCCCGTTCGCGGGAGGAGAAGGACGGCTGGTGGTGGCCGATGTCGTTCAGGGCGGCCAGCCGACCGCCGGCATCGCCGCCGACTTCAGCCTGGGGGGCGACGGCGTCGGGTATCTCCTGGTCGCCATCTTCCCGCCCGGCGACTGGGGCAAGGAGGAGTCGGACTTCCGGAAGATCACGTCCTCGTTCCGCCCAGGCGTGCCTCCGAGCATCCCGTCGTTCCCCCTGGTCGGAGGCTCGTCCTTATAGCATCGAACGGCTCCGCCAGGCGCCGGACGCGATGGCCCGTGGGGTAACGGTAGCCCGACTGACTCTGGAGGATCCACACGGAAACGCTGTGCCCGCCTGCGCATACGCACGTCGGGAACGAGCGGAACGGGCCGGGTTAGTCGGTGTCCGGCACCCCCCGATACCTTTCCACCAGCGTTCCGGCGCCCGCTCGGTCCACCGAAGACGGGGGGTTCATCGCCCGGCTGATGCCCAGGGTTCGACTTCGCGGAGGCCCATGCGACGGCCCGTACCTCGATGACCACGGGTGCGCTTGTCATCGAGGTACGAGAGTCCCGGCCGCTTGGCACGAAGTCACACTGCCGCAGATGTGCTGCGATCTCGCGCAATCCCTGCAGGTAGCCGTCCTGAAGATCACCGGAGAGGCGGAGGTCTTCCTTCATCCGCGGCATCCAGCCATCGACGATCCACTTCGCGATCATCAGGTGGTTCCGGTACAGGTCGGACCCTACCTGCGAGTTGTGCTCGTCGGAATGCCGCGAGAAGGGGCTGAGAGAGTCCCGCTGCCAGAAGCCGGTCCCGTAGACCACGATTGCCGTGGAACCCGTCTCGAGCACCTCCTCGTTCGGGCGGCGAGCAGGTGACCGTTCCACGACGGCCCCTGGAGGCTGCTCAGCCCTACGACGTCTCCAGCCGTGCGAGGAACGCCAGGACCCGCTCTGAGCAGACCCGGTTGCCCACCAGCCGAACCGCTGCCAGGGGATTGGAATGGTCCATGGGCGCTTGTTGGTGGCAGGATTTCGCCGGACGGATTTCCCACGAACCTCGGAATGACCGATCGTCAGGCGGTTTCGTTCACCACCACCTCAAACCGCTCCACACTCGCGATCTCCGCTGCACCCGCATCGGCGCTCGTCCTTCGAAGTTCGTTTGCCGCTTCCTCGCTCTGGCGCATCGCCTCTTCGGTCTCCCAGAGCGTTATCCCGATCATCTTGCCGCTGGCGCGGTCTCCCAGCGCAAGGATCCCCTTGAACCCGCTGATCTGTCTTGAGGCTGGGACCACCTGCTCTTGAACTGCTCGGATCGCCTCTTCGACCTTGTCCGGCGAACCGTGCAGAGTGCTCACCCTGGCGAACATGCCCTCCCCCTCCCTCTGGGCGGCTTCGGCTGGACCTTACTTCGGCTGCCGAGATCCCGGCAAGCGACGGCGCGCCCACCCGCGGGACCTTGTGTCGGTTACGGTCCGCGGCCCCGCGCCTCGAGCCGAACTCCTCCACGTCCTCCAGCTTCCCAACCTCGAAGTGCGCTGGATGGATCGGCGGGTTCTGGGCCAACCCCAAGACGCGGACCTTGGCCGAGCTGCCGATCGACGCCGAGAGGACCCTCCGGGCGGTGCTCGTGGGATGCTGCGGTCCCTAGCCTAGGGCAGCACGCAGTCCGCCGGTGCCTCCGCAGGGATGAGCAGTGATCCTGACTCGGGCGCTTCGAAGAACGTGGCCACCAGGACCGTGACATCCCCTGCGCTCGGGTTGAAGGCGGAGTGGACGTCGCCGTGACCGAGGTCGACGAAGGCGGTCCCCGCTGGGTAGGCACGTTCCGTGCAGTCGTCGGCCCCGACGTAGACCAGCGTACCCTCGACCACGTTGACGACCACGGGTCCAGCGTGACTGTGCCACGGGAACTGGGCTCCGGGCTGGACGGTGAATCTTGCGGTGACCGTGCGCGAAGGGTCCTCGGCCTTCACGACCTCGGTCTGACCGCCGTCCTGCTTGACCTTGATCATCAGGTCGACGTCGTCCGTGAACACGGCCCGCCCGGTCAACAACTCGGTGGCGATGGGCGGTGGCGCCTCCTGCGCCGCCGACGGCAGCACGCCCCCGGTGATCAGGCCCGCAGCGGTCAGAACCGCCGCCAACGCAGCCACTCGCTTCCTGCTCATGGTCGGCCTCCCCTCCCTTGAGACTTCCCGACCGGAAGCTTCGTGCACGATACCGGGCGCCGTCGTGCTCGCGCAAGAGTGCGGGACCCCTCGTCCGCTACTTCGTGTCGGCCGGATCGGCGAGCACTTGGAACCCCAAGATCCGCACGTTCGCCGAGCTCCTGAACCACGCCGAGGAGGACAAGTACCTCCGGGCGGTGCTCGTCGGGATGCCGCTGGATCGCTGGACCACAAGGATCTTCGCTACGCGGAGTTCAAGGCCTTCTCCAGGGACAGGAAGGACTGCGTCACGACGGCACGTTCATCTCGCCCACGGTGTTCCTACGGCCGCACACTGCCTGCTGAGTGAGCATGGCACGCAGGTCCCGGTCACGTTCGATGAGGTGGTCGGCCTCAACACGATCCCGCTCCGATCCCGACGCGGCTGCGTGGTACGGTTCCCTGCGTGTCTGCGGTCATACCGTCCCTCCGAGTTATGTCGGCTTCAGACGCCGTGCTAGCTCGGAGTGGAGCATTACCGCAGGTCACACGGTGGCCCGTGGGGTAACGGTAGCCCGACTGACTCTGGATCAGTTAGTCCTGGTTCGAATCCAGGCGGGCCAGCGATCGATCGGCGGGAGCCACCCTCCGGGTCCCGGCCGAACGGAGGATCCGCCCTTCCGGGGAGTGCGGTCGCCACTCATGACCGCGCGCACCGGCGATCAATCGAGCGCGGTGCCCACCAGCCGGCCGATCACGAAGGTCACCCCGGCGGCGGCCAGGCCGAACACCAGCTGGCGGGTACCGGAGAGCGCCGCGCCGCGTCCGGTGAGGAGCGTGATGGCGACGCCGATGCCGAACAGGCCGAGACCGGAAGCCACGAGGCTGACCGTGGTCGCCGCCGCCCCGGAGGCCAGCACGAACGGGAGCACCGGGATCACGGCGCCGACCGCGAACAGGACGAAGGACGTGAACGCCGCCACCCACGGCGAGCCGCCGAGCTCCTGCGGATCGATGCCCAGCTCCTCGCGGGCCATCGCATCGAGGGCGGCCGACTCGTCCTTGATCAGC
>DASWAT010000048.1:0-6448 GCA_036390995.1 Actinomycetota bacterium
ACGCGCGAGTCGGCGGTGTTGACCGACTGACCGCCCGGCCCCGAGGACCGGCTGAACCGCCACCGCAGCTCGCGGGCGGGCACCACCACGGAGCGGCTCACTCGCAGGGGCTCGACCATCGAGGCGAGTATGCATCGGCCATGGAGCAGCCGCGGCCGGCGCAAGCCGGGTAGGGTGACCTGGATCCCATGCTCGCGGCAGAAGCGAGAGAGCCGGGCCTCGGATACGCGGAGGAGCAGCGATGGGTCGACCTCGTAGGTACGTGATCCTGCTCGGAGCGACCGCCGCCGCCGCCGCCGTCGTCGGGCGACACGTCAGCGGTGCCGTCACGGGGCGAAGGGTGCCGGGCGGGATCCTCATCGGGGATCCCGTGCTCTACGACGCGCTGAGCCACCGGCTCCTGCTCGGCTCGCTCTTCGAGCGCATCGCCGCCGACGTCGCGGCGGTCGCCCCGGGCGGCGCACGGGTGCTCGAGGTGGGGTGTGGCCCCGGCCGCCTGTCGATCCGGCTGGCCCGCCGGTACGGCCTCGACGTGACCGGTCTGGACCTCGATCCGTCCATGATCCGGCGCGCCCGAGCCAACGCCGACCGTCCGGGGGACGGCGCCGGGCGCCGGCCGTCGTTCCTGGTCGGCGACGTGGCCGCGCTGGCGTTCCCCGACGGATCGTTCGACCTGGTCGTCAGCACGCTCTCGATGCATCACTGGGCCGACCCGACGGCGGGCCTGGCCGAGATCGGCCGCGTGCTCCGCCCGGCCGGCCGGGCGCTCGTCTGGGACCTCCGGCCCGGGCTCGTGCCGTTCCACGCGCATGTGCCCGATCCGGTCGAACACACGCATGGCTCGCCGTTTCGGGTGGTGAGCGCGACGCCTTGGCGTTGGCCCTGGAGGTTCACCCTCACCCAGCGGATCGAGCTGGTCCCCGCCCACGGCTCGCCCGCGCACCGGGGGACGTAGAGCCACGTCCGACGTAACGCGCCGGCGCCTCTACCATGGTCGGAGCACCCGCGTGTCGGCTCGAGACGGGGGTTCGGAGTTGGAAGCACCCCAACCCGGTGGCCCTTCGAACGGCGAGGCCGTGATCGTGGCCGAGGGCCTCACGAAGGTCTACTCGACCGGCGTGAAGGCCGTCGACGCGCTCGACCTCCGGGTGTGGGAGGGCGAGATCTTCGGCCTCCTCGGGCCGAACGGCGCGGGCAAGACGACGACCGTCGGGATGCTCACGACCCGGGTCGTTCCCACGGCCGGCCGGGCGTTCCTCGCGGGCGTCGACGTGGTCGCCTACCCCTCGCGCGCCAAGAGGATGTTCGGCGTCGTCTCGCAGACGAACACGCTCGACCGCAGCCTGAGCGTGCGCGAGAACCTCTACTACCACGGCCGGTACTTCGGGCTCGGGGCGCGGCAGTCGCGGAGGATGGCGGACCGGCTCCTGGAGGTCTTCTGGCTGGCCGACCGGGCGGATGCCGACGTGGCCACGCTCTCGGGAGGCATGGCGCAGCGGCTGATGGTGGCTCGGAGCATCGTCCACCGTCCCCAGATCCTGTTCCTGGACGAGCCGACGTCGGGCCTGGACCCGCAGTCCCGGATCGCGATGTGGGAGATCCTCCACGAGATCCACGCCGACGGGCAGACGGTCCTGCTCACGACCCACTACATGGAGGAGGCCGACCGGCTGTGCGAGCGCCTGGCGGTCATGGACCACGGCCGGATCCTGGCGCTCGACACCCCCGACGCGCTGAAGCGAACGGTCGGCGGAGACACGGTCGTCCGGATGGTCGCCGATGGCGACCGCGAGCGCCTGGCCCAGGCCATGCGCACGCTCCCCGGCGTGACCGACGCTCGCGCGCTCGACGGCGCCGTGCATCTGACCGCGCGCGGGAGCGAGGGGCTGCTGCCCCGGGCCCTCGCCCACGCGGAGGCCGCGGGCTTCGCCGTCCGCGACCTCTCGATCGACGTGCCGACGCTCGAGACGGTGTTCATCAACCTCACCGGGAAGGACCTGCGCGAATGACGATCGCCGAACACGATAGGCCCGAGCTCGGGATGGCCCTGCCCGAGGTCGAGGCGCACCGGAGCACGCCGTGGATCGCGTTCGGCTCGCTGCTGCTGCGCGACCTCACCGTGCTCCGCAAGAACGCGCTCGAGTTCGTCGTCCGCACGATCATGCAGCCATTCCTGTTCGTGTTCGTGTTCACGTACGTCTTCCCGAAGATCGGGCAGGGCGTCGGCGGGCGGGGTGGCGAGCAGACCTTCTCGAGCCTGCTCGTGCCCGGCGTCGTCGCGATCGCCTGCATCTTCCAGGGCATCCAGGCGGTCGCGCTGCCGCTGGTCCAGGACTTCGGATACAGCCGCGAGATCGAGGACCGGGTGATGGCACCGCTACCCGTGTCGGCGGTCGCGGTCGAGAAGATCCTCGCCGGCGCCATCCAGGGGCTGGTCGCCGCGGCGATCGTGTTCCCCCTGGCCGCCGTGGTGCCGGCGACCCCGGTGCACCTGAACGTCCGACCGCTCGAGCTCGCCACGGTGCTTCCCCTCGCCGCGCTCCTGGGCGCGTCGCTCGGACTCACCATCGGCACGCGGGTGAACCCACGCCAGGTTCCGTTGTTGTTCGGAGTGGGGGTCATCCCGATCACGTTCCTCGGCGCCACCTACTACCCGTGGGCGAGCCTCACCCCGATCCCCTGGCTGAAATGGCTCGTGCTGGTCAACCCGCTCGTCTACATGAGCGAGGGCTTCCGGATCTCGCTCACGCCCCAGTTCCCGCACATGCCCACGTGGGCCGTCTACCTCGCCCTGATCGGGTTCACCGCGGCCCTCGGCGCGTGGGGGATCCAGGGTTTCCGCAAGCGCGTGCTCTCCTGACCGGCGAACGACACGGAGGTGTGTCGCGGTCCTGGTCCGGTCGTCGTCGGGTCGGCCGGGTTCGGGGGATGCCGCGCGGGAGGCGGGGGCGCTCGCCGAGGATGTTAGTGTCGGCCCTCATGCAGACCGCCGGTCCTTCAGGTGTCGCCCAGGTCAACGGGATCGAGCTCGGCTACCAGGTCTTCGGGGAAGGGAAGCCGCTCGTCCTGCTGCATGGGGGCTTCGGGTCGGTCGAGATGTTCGGCCCCAACATCGATCTCCTCGCCGCAGGGCGGATGGTCATCGGGGTCGACCTCCAGTCGCATGGGCGCTCGCCGGCCGCCGATCGCCCGATGCGCTTCGAGACGATGGGCGACGACATCGCGGCGATGATCCGAAGCCTCGGGTTCGAGCGCGCGGCGATCATGGGCTTCTCGCTGGGCGGGGCCGTCGGGTTGCGAACGGCGATCCAGCACCCCGATGTCGTCGACCGTCTGGTCCTCGTATCGACCGTGTTCGAACGGCAGGGGTGGTATCCGGAGATGACCGCCGGCATGGACGCCATGGGCCCGGAGACGGCCGGCCACCTGACGCAGAGTCCGATGTACGAGGCGTTCCAGCGGATCGCTCCGCGAGTGGAGGACTGGCCGGTCCTCGTGCGACAGGTCACCGAGCTCATGAAGGTGGACTACGACTGGTCGGAGCAGATCCCCGGCCTGTCGATGCCGGTCATGCTCGTGATCGGTGACGCGGACGGGTTACCGCCGTCCCATGCGGTCGAGTTCTTCGGCCTGCTCGGCGGCGGCCGGCGCGACGCCAGCTGGGACCGCTCCGGGATGACCCACCATCGCCTCGCGATCCTGCCCGGGGTGACTCACTACGACATCAACGTCGTACCGGCGCTCTCGGCCGCGGTCATCCCGTTCCTCGACGGCGCGTAGGGTCTCGTGGGGCACGGGGTGATGGACGGTGGCACACAGGTTCGAACGGCTCGCGCGCCGAGCGCTCGATGCCTACGCGTTGGACGCAGCGCGGCTCTCGCTGATCTCGGCCGACTGGAACTGCACCTTCAGGCTCGATACGACCGACGGCCACGCCTACGCGCTCCGGGTCTATCTACCGCTGCGTCGTCGAGACGACGAGATCCGTTCGGAGCTGGCATGGCTCGAGTCCCTCGCCGGCGTCCCTCGCCTGCAGGTCCCCCAGCCGCTGCGTTCGCGCGATGGATCCCTGTTCGTGGAGGCCGAGGACGAGGCGATCGCAGAGCGACGCCGGGTGGCGGTCTTCACCTGGGTACCGGGCCGCCGGCTCGGCGACGAGCCGGATCCATCCCTGGTTTCAGCCTTCGGGGAGTGCGTGGCGCGGCTGCATGAGCACGGCCGGTCGTTCCGGGCGGTCCAGGGGTTGCGGACGTGGGATTCCCCGTTTCCTTACGGCGGGGGATCGCTCTTCGACGAGGCGAACGCGGTCCTCGTGCGGCCGAGCGAGCGGGTGGTGTTCGAGCGAGCCGCGAGCGCGGCCGCCGGGGGGATCGAGCGGTTGCGCGCCACGGGCGAACGGCCCCGCATCGTCCATGGCGACCTCCACCAGGACAACGTCTTCGTGGACGGCGACGAACTCTGGTTCCTGGACTTCGACGACTGCCTGCTCGCGTGGCCCGTCCAGGATCTCGGCGTGACGATGTGGGAGGTCGGGGAGGACGAAGCGACGTGGCCGTACCGCGACGCGCTCCGCGCTGGGTACGAGCGTATCGCCCCGTGGCCGGAGCGCTGGCCCGGGCAGATCGACGTGTTCGCGGCGAACCGAGGGCTCCTGAAGGTCGACGACACCCTCCGTGAGCGCGACGGACGAACGGATGCCGACGTGATCGCGTCGGTCCGGCGCCATGCCGAGGCCATCGGCTGGTTCCTGGAGCGCTGATCGCCCAGAAAGCACGCCCCGCTCACCGATAGGTGGTGAACCGAACCGGGGTCGTCGAGACCGCCCCTCCCAATCGAAAGAGGCGTTCGTTGTCGGCATCGAAGCGGCGTTCGACCTTGGGCAACTCGACACCGTGAAGGAGCTCCTCGGAACCATCGAGACGATTCCTAGGGGCAAGGTACCCCAGTTCCTCCAAGCACAGGACATGCGGTTCCGAGCACGGCTGGCCGACGCCCGAGACGAGACCCCGGACATCGATAGCTTGTTCAAGGGTGCGATCGGGTTGTTCCGCGAGATCGCCTTCCCCTTCTACATGGCGGTGACGCTGCTCGAACACGGTGAGTGGCTCATCCGGCGGGGGCGGGCAGACGACTCGGAACCAGTGCTCGCCGAGGTGCGAGCGGTGTTCGACGGTTTGCGGGCAAGTCCCTGGATCGAGCGTGCCGACCGGGTCCGCGCGGGGAGCCTGCACTCGTGATCGGCGCCGATGCCCCGGAGCGTCCGCATCAGGTCGGGAACCCGATCCAAGGGCGCCTGCTCAGGCCGGGCGCCCGCTCTCGACGGCTCGTTCCAGAGCGCCGTCGAGCTCCTCGAGGCGTTCGACCAGCTCGCCATGGCCACCCAGCGCTTCCGCCATCCGGTCGTACCGGACGACCGCCAGCTGGTTCCCGATCTGGCGGTCGGAGCCGAGGAACTCGATCTGCACTTCCCTGGTCATCCCCCAACCACCATCGATGTGCACGGCCGTCCCGAACGGGACCCCCCGGCGCGGCGTGTGGTTGAAATGCGCCCGGGACGGGGGCCGTGGACCCGAGCAGGGCCGTTCCTACCGCCCGGCGGGGCCCCACCGGTCCCGGCGCGACTTCAGCGGGACCGATCTCACCTCCCGGCCCTGGTGGAGGGTTTGACCGGACCCGGGGAGACCGCGTCCGCGATGATGCGGGCTGCCTCCTGGTAACCGACCCGGTCCGTGTTGATCACGAGGTCGTACAGCAGCGGGTCTTCGACGTCCTTCCCGTAGTACTCCTTCACGTACCGCTTGCGACCGAGGTCCTGCGTGCGCACGTACTCGGTCGCAGCTCGCAGGTCGAGCTGCAGGTGCTCCTGGATGTAGGCGACCCGCTTCTCCTCCGATCCCACCAGCCGCACGTGCAGGGCCCAGCCGAGCCCGGCCGTGATGAGGTTGGCGCCACGGCCGATCAGGATCACGTTCCCGACCTCCGCCAGGTGCAGGATCGTCTCGGCCGTCCTCTTGACCAGCGTCGACGAACGGGGACGGAGCCCGAAGAGCTCCTCCACGGCATCGGAGACGCGGGAGACGCGGTCCTCCGGCATGAACTCGGCGAGCCGAGCGGGCAGATCGTGGTGCTTCAGCACCTCGTCCACCAAGTTCCGGTCGAACACCGTCCACGGAGGTGAATCCTTGGGGGCACGGGCGCTGAGGCGAGCGAGGAGCTCCTCCGCGATCACGTGCGCTCCGGCGCCCGCCTGGCGAGAGATCGTGATCACGGGCCAGTGTCGGCCGCCCTCGCTCGAGGGCGCGGCCCAACTACGTGGCCGTCCCTGCCACTTGACGGAGTCCAGATACCTCTCCAGGCCGGTCAGCGGCTTCATGGGCAGCTCACCCCCAGAGCCCCCGGCAGCCTCCTGCCGACTCGAGCGCCGATCGAGGGTTCACATCGTTCCCTT
>DASWAT010000049.1:0-5988 GCA_036390995.1 Actinomycetota bacterium
AGTCGCCGTCCAGCCACTCCCGGACCGAGGCCATCTGCGGCACCGCCATGTCGTCCTGCGACCCCGTCGCCTGCGGCTCGTCGGCCGGGGCGGGCTCCCTCGCGCTCAGCGCGAAGAACAGGTCGGCGACCGCGTGGGCCATGGCCTTGCCCTGCTCGGTGGTGTAGATGGCCACGCCCCGCTCGTACAGGACGTTGAAGAAATCCTCCAGGACGGCCCGCTGATCGCCGAGCAGCGAGGCCTCGGACACCTGCAGGGCCTTGGCCAGACGCTCGAGCGTCTGGATGGACGGCGCCACGTGACCGTTCTCGTACCGGGACAGGCGCGCCTTGGGGATCCCGGAGATCTCCTCCAGATCGGATTGGGACATGCCGGCTCGGATGCGCGTCTCACGCAGACGCTGCCCGAACGTCTTCTCGTCCTTCATCGGCGTTGCGCCCCCTTCGCCTGTTTCGCGGTCCGATGTTGCCCCGTCGCGAATCCTACCGAGAGCTTAGCAGTGGCGCGAACGCGAACGTGGGGCGGGAGATGCCCTCGCCCCACGTGACGAGCAGGAATGGACCTTCGGCCTACCCGGCCTCAGACCTACTTGATCTCGACGGTGGCGCCCGCCGACTCGAGCTGCTCCTTGGCCTTGTCGGCGGCCTCCTTGTTGACCTTCTCCAGGACGGGCTTGGGGGCGCCGTCGACCAGGTCCTTGGCCTCCTTCAGGCCGAGGCTGGTCAGGGCACGCACCTCCTTGATCACCTGGATCTTCTTCTCGCCCGCAGCCGTGAGGACGACGTCGAACTCTGTCTGCTCCTCGGCCTCCTCGCCGGCGGCGGCGCCGGGCGCGGCCATCATGACGGGCGCGGCGGCCGCGGCCTGCACGTCGAAGGTCTCCTCGAACTTCTTGATGAAGTCCGAGAGCTCGAGCAGGCTCATGTCCTTGAACTGCTCGAGCAGGTCGTCGGCACTCATCTTCGCCATCGGTTACTCCTCTCCTTCCTCGCCGGAGGTTTCGGCCTGGGCCGCCTCCGGAGATCCTGCTTCCTCGCTCGGTTGTTCGGCCTCGGGCTCTTCGGCTGCGGCTGGGGCCGGGAGCTTGTCCTTGTACGCCTCGAGCAGCCCGAGGAACCGGCCCTGCAGCGCCTGGAACATCGACGCGGCGCGAACCATCTCGGCCTTCATCACGCCGGCGATCCTGGACAGCATGACCTCGCGGGACTCGAGGTCGGCGAGGCCCCTGGCCTGCTCGGCCGACAGGACCCTGCCCTCCATGACGGCCCCCTTCAGGACCAGGGCCGGGAACTTCTTCGCCGCGTCGACCAGCCGCTTGGCGGCGGTCACGGCGTCCGTGGAGACGAACGCCACCGCGGTGGGTCCCTCCAGCAGGGCTTCGAGCTCGGCCATGCCAGCCTCGTCCGCTGCCCGCTTCATCAGCGTGTTCTTGACCACCGAGAATCGCGCCGTGTCGGCGAGCGAGCGGCGGAGCTCGGTGGCGTCGTGAACGCTCAGGCCGCGGAACTCGGCGAGCAGGAGGGCTTCCGAGCCCTGGATCCGCTCCTTCAGGGCCGCGACCTTCTCGACCTTCTCTGCGTTCGACATCGGTGCTCCTTACACACGGAAACGCCCCCGCAGACGAGCGGAGGCGTCGAGATCGAGCCTTCGGTTCGCCTCGGCAGGTACCCGGGAGCCGGGATTGTGCATCGCCCCTGCTGTCTGCGGCGCGGATAGGGTACCTACAGCCGGATCAAGCGGCAAACGGATCCAGCACGCCGCCGCTCAGCGGGGCCGCCCGTTTCCGGGCATCATCGTGGGATGTTCGACGGCTTGCGTCGCCGGGTTTCGGTTCGATCGGGACGCGCCCGCCGATCGGGGCGCCCTTCCCACGCAAGATCGTTCCACGTCCCCCCTCCAGTGGCCGGCCTGGCCGGCCCACTGCTCATCGTCGTGAGCGTGTTGATCGTCCTCCACGGCTTCGCGTTCAGCGGTCTGATCACCAACGAGCACCCCGACATCCTGCCCCAGTGGTTGCCCACGTACTGCTTCCTCGGCAGGAGCCTGGCATCCGGACACATCCCAGCATGGAACCCCTACGTGATGGGTGGGGTGCCGTTCGCGGCCGATCCCCAATCGGGATGGGGATACCTCCCCGCGATGCTCCTGTTCTCCATCTTGCCATGCACCACGGCCATCCGCTGGTTCATCGTGGTGCAGCCCATCCTGGCGGGACTGGGGGTGTACGCCTTCAGCCGCAGCGAGGGGCTGTCCAGAGCCTCGGCCACTGCCGGCGGTGTGGCGCTGGCGCTCGTGATGTCGAGTTCGTACGCCGCGATCTCGCTCCCCGTCGCCGGGTCGCTCGCCTGGACGGCGCTGCTCCTCGCAGCCGCGTCGCGATGCATGCACAGCGGAGGATGGTCGGGGCGGGTCGGCTGGTCGATCGTCACGGCGCTGGCGTGGGGGCAGCTCGCGACGGCGCACCTGAGCAACGGCCTCGTGATGGGCACAGCGTTCCTGGCCATCTACCTCGTGGCGCGAGGGTGGGCCGACCTCCGAGCCGGGAGGCTCCGACCGATCCACCTTCCGTTGCTGGGGGGACTGCTCCTGTCGGCCCTCCCGCTCGTGAATCTCGCGCTGCTGCTCCCGAGGGTCGGATACCTCCCGCGGAGCACCCTCGGCCTGGGGTACGCGCGCCTACAGGAGCTGGCGGCCAAGTTGGCCGGCCAACGGCCTGTCCCGTTCGGTCCTGGTGTGGCCAGTCCGGGGACGTGGCCGCTCGGACTGGCTCTCTACTTCGGGGTCCTAGCGGTGATCCTGGTTCTGGGCTGGTGGTGGGGGCGCGAGCACCGCACCGTCGCGATCGCCTTCGCGTTGGCGGGTGCAGTCTTCTACGTGCTCTCGCTGGAGTCGATCGCGGTTGCTCTCGGTCCCTCCCTGGGCACATCGACCCTGGGCCAGTTCTACCTGCACGAGCCCTATCGGTTCCGCTACGGAACACTGCTCGCGATCGCCCTGCTCGTCCCGTTCGGAACGGAAGCCTGGACGAAGGCGCGATCGCCCCGCGACCGAGCGCTCGTGCTGGCGCCTGGGATCGCTGCCTGGATGGTGCTCATGACGACGCTCGACCTGAGCGGGACGGAAGTGGGGCTCATCGCTGCGGGAGCAGGCCTTGCCGCCGCGATGCTGTTGCTCGGCGTCTGGAGACCGGCCCTCGTGGTCCTGATGCCGGCCGTGATCGCCGCGGAGCTCACCGTGGGCGGCCTGATGGTGCAGGCCGATCCTTCCCGATTCTCCGGCGGAGGGCCAGAACGACCCGGGAGGAGCCAGGCGGTCCCGCTCCTCGCGGCCCCGACCGTTCCGGCCGCCGCGTACGCGGAGCCGGACGGGATAGCCAGGACCATCGAGCAGGAAGACCGAGGAAGGTACGCCACGCTCTACTTCGGCCGCTCCTACAGCTCGTATGGCTACCTCGGCTACCGGGCACCCACGTTTTGGCCCTTGCTCGC
Source organism: Actinomycetota bacterium (assembly GCA_036390995.1). Taxonomy (GTDB): domain Bacteria; phylum Actinomycetota; class UBA4738; order UBA4738; family HRBIN12; genus DASQQQ01. The sequence goes on from DASWAT010000049.1 coordinate 3,489, forward strand.
GAACCAACGATCGGTCCTTCTGAACCTGCAGGACGTGGCCGGCTACAACCCCACGGAGCTCCGGCGGTTCTGGACGTTCGTCCGAGCCGCCGACCCCAAGTCGATCCGGTACAACGTCGCGTTCCTGTATCGAGCATCTTCGCTGACGTTCGATCTGCTGCAGGTCCGCTGGGTGATCGGGCGACCCGACCAGGCGCCCCCAGGGGCCGCCGTCGCTCGGTTCGACGTCGGATCTGCTCGATGGGTGCTTCCGCCGGGCTCCGAGGGACGCGTGCCGCTCATCCCCGCGCGGAGGGAAGGCTCCTACGAGCTGTACGAGGTCGAGGACGCGCCGCCCAGGGCATCCGTGGTCCCGGCGTGGAGCGTGGTCTCATCTCCTTCGGCCGCGCTGGCGGCGGTGACGGCCCAGGGCTTCGATCCGAGCAGACACGTTGTGCTGGAAGGCTCGCCGAGCCTTCCTTCCCAGGCCGGCGCCGGCGAGCCGGGAGGCGAAGGCACGGCCCTGTATCGGCCGACGGGAGCCCACTCCGCGGAGGTGGATGTGACGACGCCGGAGGCCGCCGTCGTGCTCGTGAGGGACTCGTACGACGAGGATTGGCACGCAACCGTGGACGGGAGGTCCGTGGAGATCATCCCCGGTGATTACGTGGACCAGGCGATCCCGGTCCCGGCAGGCCGGCACACGATCGAGCTCACGTACGACGATCCGTCGATCGGTCAGGGCTTGGTGGGATCCGGGGTCGCACTCGCCGCGTTGGCCGTCCTCGCCGTTGTCCTGCGTCGTCGGGAACGCATGCGGGGCGCGTAGCAGCTCAGGCCGTCGGCGTGGGGGTGGGCGTCGGCGCGGACGAGGTGGGGCTCTCCTGAGGCTCCGGCTTCGGAGTGGAGGTGGCCTGGGGAGGGATGCGCTCGGCGAGGGACGGATCGAGCTGAACGGCCTTCGCCAGTTCCGCCCTGCCCTCCTTCTTGTGACCGAGGTCGAGCAGGAGGAACCCGAGGTTCAGGTGCGCAGCGGCGTACGACGGGTTGACGGTGATCACCTGTCGATACAGCTTCACCGCCCCCGCTCGATCCTGCGAGGAAGCTTTCACGATGGCCAGGTTGAAGAGCGCCGGTACGAAGTTCGGATCGATGCCGAGCGCTGCCTGGTAGTTGAGCTCGGCGGCGGCCCGGTTGCCCTGCGTCTGCGCGATCAACCCCAGGTTGTAGTACGCGTACTTGTCCTGAGGGTCGTGGACAAGCGCCTCCCGGTAGTCGGCCTGCGCCTCCTGCAGGTTCCCGGCCTTGTGCGCTCGCAGACCTGCGGCCAGGGCTTCGGCGGCCAGCTGGGCCTCCGTCTTCCCCTTCGAGCACGCGGTCCCGGCGCCAACGAGGAGGAGGAGCGACACGATCACGCCAACGATCTTGGCGCCCGCTCCGCGTCTCCCTCCGATCCGCGACGGCCGTGGGGTGGGGCCCGGAGATCCAGTCTCTGCAGCGATCGCCGATTCCACAGGCGTCACCTCCCGCCGAGGTCGAGCGTTCGGAGACTGATGGTACGCGAATCGCTCACCGCGTTTCGCATTTCCGCGGCCGGACCGCGCGTCACGAAGAAACGCAGAGGGCGTAGACGGTCAGGGACCAGTCGTTCGTCAGGGGAGTGGTCTCGTCCGCGGTGGCGGTCCAGGAGTCCGGCGCCGCCGGCTTGCTGGTCACGACCGCGAGCTTCTTGACGTCGCCCGCGCTCGCCGTCAGATCGTAGCCACCGCCCACGACGCTCTTCCCGGACGGACAGTTGGCCGTCACGGTCTTCGGCTCGTTGCTGTCGCTCGCGGACGTTGCCGTGATGGTTTCCAGACCGCCGACGCCGGGAGGACCGGTGGGTCCGGCAGGCCCGGTCGGACCCGTCGCGCCCGCTCCGGTGGGTCCGGCAGGACCGGCTGGCCCAGTCGCGCCCTTGGGGCCGGCTGGGCCGATCGGGCCGGTGGCACCGGAACCGCCGCCGCCGGCAGGGCCGGTTGCCCCTCTGGGCCCGGTGGCACCGGTTGCGCCCTTGGGTCCGGCCGCACCCGTGGGGCCGGCCGGGCCGATCGGGCCGGTGGCTCCGGCCGCACCCTCAGCTCCAGTCGATCCCACTGCCCCCGGGGCACCGGTCGCACCCGTCGCACCCGTGACACCGAGAGCCCCGGTGGGCCCGGTCGGACCGATGGGACCCGTCGGGCCGGCCGCGCCGGTCGCGCCCTTGGGGCCGGTCGAGCCTGTAGCGCCCGTGGCACCGTTCGATCCTGTAGCACCGGTCGCGCCAGTGGCGCCCTCTGGACCGGTCGGACCGAGGGGGCCCGTCGGACCTGCCGGACCGGTAGCCCCGGTCGCCCCGGTAGATCCTGTGGCGCCGGTGGCGCCCGTCGCCCCGGTCGATCCTGTGGCACCAGTAGCGCCCTTCGGTCCCATCGCCCCGGTCGCGCCCACGGGACCTGTCGCACCGGTGGCGCCGATGGCTCCGGTGGGCCCGATGGGCCCG
>DASWAT010000050.1:0-22510 GCA_036390995.1 Actinomycetota bacterium
CATCGGTCCACCCTAGCGGCCGGTGCCGACCCGGGCTCGGGTGGGGTGGAAGGGCGATGGAGTCGTTCACCAACGTCGTGACGATCAACCGTCCGGCCCACGACGTGTTCGCGTTCCTCGCGGACTTCGAGAACGTGCCGAAGTGGAACTACGCGATCACGGAGACGCGGAAGAGCTCGCGGTCAAGACCGCCGTGGCCGAGAACCTGGGCGTGTTGAAGCAGCTGCTGGAAGCCGACTCCCGGTAGCTATCGATGGGTTCTGCGCTCGAGCTCCGTCTGACATGGCGTGGACCTCACACCGGCTGGTCGGCTCCAAGACGTTCCAGACCGGCGTGGTCTCGCTGACCTACGGGCGGCCGGAGACGTAGGTTCGTCTGGTCCCGATGTCGAGAACGGCGGGCCGGCTCCGACCGTAGGGTGAGAGCGCCCGCCCGGGCGCCGGACGGGGGACAGGATGAAGTACATCATCATGATGTTCGGTGACCAGGCGACGATGACCGAGGTCAGGTCGACGGACTGGATCAAGGCGATGATCCGGTTCATGGGGGACATCGAGAAGGAGCTCGCCGACGCCGGTGAGCTTGTGGCCTCGGAAGGGCTGGCCGACCCGAGCCAGGCGAAGCGGTCCGGTTCGAGGACGGTGTCCCGATCCCCACCGACGGTCCGTTCGCCGAGGCGAACGACCGTTGAGCCAGAGTCAGGAGCCGCGCCGCGCGAGCGTCCGACGCAGCATGAAGACCGTGCCTGCTATCAGCAACGCGACGCCCACCGCCGCCCACAGCACGACCCAGCCCCATGAGGTTCCGCTCCCGCGCGGTTCGGGAGCGGAGGACGGCTTCGCTACCCTCAGGAGAGCCGACACGCCAACGTTCCCCCCTCCACAGCGAATCCCGACCTCGTACCGCCCTCCGGGCGTCGATGCGGGAAGGGTGTAGTCGTCAGCGAAGTTGCCCCGGGCGTCGCGCTGGACCTTCGGTCCGAAGCCGTCGGGCGGGAACAGCGCCGAGGCGCCGGTCAACGTCGCGGGGTCGGATGCCGGACAGGCGTTGACCGGTACGGAGCCCGAGATGTGCACCGTCCCCCCGGGTCCCACGACAGAGGGTGAGACGCTGACCGAGGTGTTCGGGGTCTGGCCCTGCGCTGTGGTTCCCACGAGCACCAGGGCCGCTGCCGTTGCGAGGACCGTCGCGATGACGTGCGGTCGTTTCATGACTGCCTCGTCGGGGGTTGAACCAGGCCTCCCGTCGTCCTCCTCCCATCAAGACGTTCGATGCGGTAGTCCCGACGGATGGCTCGATTCGAGAACCGGGAGCCCTAGGGGCGGTCCCGCTGTCTGGCCGCAGATCTTGGCGCTGTACGAGGTGCTCGAACAGGTCTCGCCGGGGCCGGTGGTCACGCTGAACCGTGCGGTGGCCGTCGCGATGGTGCACGGGCCGCGAGCCGGCCTGGCCCTGCTCGGGACGCTCGACGCCGACGAGCGGATGGCTCACACCCACCGGCTCGAGGCGGTGCGGGGGCACCTGCTCGAGCTCGCCGGGGACACGGCCGCCGCCCGCGATTCGTACCGGCGGGCCGCCAAGATGACCGCGAGCCTGCCCGAGCAGCGCTACCTCGCGCTGCGGGCGGCCCGGCTGGGCTAGGAGGACCGCACCCGGGCGCGATCGAGCCGGGCCGGGGGCTCGAGGGCTCCCGATCCGGCTCGATCCCGCATGCTTCAGAGCACCTCGATCGAGGTCTTCACCGGGACCGGGTTCGCCAGGATGTCCCGCACGGGGGACGTGTCCTGCACGTACCGGCAGAGCTCCTCGAGCTCCTCGGCGCTGGCGTTCTTCGCTCGAGCCCGCGTCTTGACCCGGATCTCCGTGAACCCGGGCCTGGGCCCCTCCGGGATCCCGACGAAGTTCCGCAGGTCGAGGTCGCCCTCGACCTCGAACGTGAGCTCCTCGAGATCGTACCCGCGGGCGGCGGCGTTGTACGCGAAACCGGTCGAGTAGCAGAAGCCCAGCGCCGCGAGCGCCAGCTCCACGGCGTTCGGCCCGGAGTCCTTACCCAGCAGCACGTCCGGCTCGTCGCCCGAGAGGGTGTGGACCATCGCGTGCGACGTTCCCTTCCCCATGTGGTCGAAGGCGTGGATCTCGCTGCGGCCGCTCGCGCCGTCCTCCCACGTCGTCCGGGCCTTGAACGTGAACCGCCCGACGTTGGGGTCCTCTCCGATCGCGCCGATCGTCTGGACCAGCCGGTCGACGTCGACGCCGTTGCGCATCGTCGTGGTCGTCATGCCCTCTCCTCCTCGCTCGTGATCTCCAGGTCCACCTGGACGTCCATCCCTGCCGGCGGGAGACAGGCGTTCGCGGTGCATCCCTGGTACCGGACCCGGCCGGAGACCGTTCTCCGGCCGGGGTTCGTGCCGGCCTCGATCCGGACCGGCACGACGATCTCGACCGCGCCCCGGTAGACGTTCAGGACCACCGGGGTCCAGTCGAAGCGCTCCGTGTCCCCGACCGGGTAGGTCGCCGGGCCGAGCGCCAGGCCGGCCGACCCATCGAGGTCGAGGGTGGTGGGGATCAGGAAGGGTTCCGCGGGCTGGTGCGACTGGATGTGGCAACCGTCCGGCACGTCGATCGTGACCACGATCCGCCCGTGCTCGCCGGCGACGAGCCGTCGGGGCTCCACGCGGGCCGTCGGCGCCGGCCAGGCGGGGATGGTCCGGAGCGGCGTCACGACGCCACCCCCAGGTAGTCGCCCAGGACCGCGCGCACGTGGGACGCCTTCGCGTCGAACCGTTCCATGTTCAGGAAGTCGCGGTAGACGACCGTTCCGTCGGCATCGATGAGGAAGTGCGCGTTGATGATGGCGACCTCGGGCGCGAGGCCCTCCTTGTGCGGCGCGAACCGCTCGGAGACCTCGCCGTCCTCGTCGACGAGCACCGGGAACGTCCATCCGTGGTGGCCGGCGAACGCTCCCGCGAGGGCGCCGCCCTCCTTCACCTGGATCGAGAGCACCTGGAGCCCCGTCCCGCGGTAGCGCTGCCAGATCTCCTGCTCCAGGAAGGGCGCCTCCGCGCTGCAGTACGGGCACCACGTGGTGGTGAAGAAGATCAGGACAGGACGCCCTCGATAGTCGGAGAGTCGAACCGTCTCTCCCGAGATGGACGGGAGCTCGAAGTCCGGGACCACCTCACCGATCTCGTACGAGCCCTCCAGGACCGCCGTCTGCGTGTGCATCGTTCCTCCTCGTGTCGCTCGTGGCACCGATGCATGGAAGGACGGCGCCGGATGCAGGGGGATTGCATCTCACCGTCGATGCAATAAGTTCGGCCGCGCCGTCGTCTTTCTGAGAGGACCAGTCGGGAAGGCACGGCATGATGGATCACGGCCCGCGGAGGACGACACGGACGCTGACACGAAGCCTGCCTTCGAGCGTTTGGCGAAGGAGTCCATCCCCAGCCTGTTCGGGCTGGCACGACGCCTCGCCGGTGACGGCGCCGAGGATCTGGTCCAGGAGTGCCTGATGCGCGCGTACCGCTCGTTCGACTCCCTCGAGGATCGGCAGGCGGGGCTCGCGTGGATGCAGCGGATCCTCGTGAACGTGTATCGCGATCAACTGCGGAAGGGCTCGCGCACCGTGCCGGAGGTCCCGGTCGAGGAGATCGACGAGTTCTCGCTCTACCGCACGCTCGCCGACGAGGACCCGCTCCCGTACTCGGATTCCCTGCACGTCGACTTCCTGCACAGCTTCGGACGCGAGGACGTCCATGCGGTGCTGATGCGCCTGCCCGAGATCTACCGCGCTCCGCTCGTGCTCCGGTACATGCAGGGGTTCTCGACGAAGGAGATCGCGAAGCTCCTCGCAGCGCCGCTCGGCACCGTGCTCGCGCGCCTGCATCGCGGACGCAAGCTGTTCGAGAAGGAGCTGTGGGACTACGCGAACGAGTCGGATCTCCTCCACACGGGGGCCGCGAGATGAGCGCCGACGAGCGGATGATCCCGTGCTCCCAGGCGGTCCGGAAGCTCTGGGACTACCTCGACCAGCGACTCTCGCCGGAGGAACACGCCGAGGTCGAGAAGCACCTGGCGTTCTGCCGGAGGTGCTGCGGCGAGATGGAGTTCGCCAAGGAGCTGCAGGGGTTCCTCGCGTCCCACGGGGCGGACGAGATCCCACCCGACGTGAAGGAGCACCTGGAGCGACTGGTCGAAGAGCTCTGAGCGGGACCCGAGCAACCGAAGGTGGGGGGAAGATGGAGCAGGACCTGCTGTTCCAGCAGGAGATCAAGCAGGCGGTTCGCTCCGCCTACGAGCACATCACATCGGGCGGCGGCGAGCCGGTCGCCGGACGGCTCTACTCGCAGGCCCAGCTCTCGCGGGTGCCGCACGGGGCGATCGAGTGGGCGCTCGGGGTGGGGAACCCGGTCCTCCACGCGGAGCTCCTCTCCGGAGAGATGGTGCTCGACCTGGGGAGCGGCGGCGGCGTCGACACGATCCTCGCGGCGCACGAGGTCGGCCCGACCGGCCGGGCGATCGGCATCGACCTGCTCGACGAGATGGTGGATCGCGCCGCGGCGAACGCGAAAGAGGCCGGGGTCGACACCTGGACCGAGTTCCGGCGCGGCGAGATGGAGGACATCCCGCTGGAGGACGGCACCGTCGACGTGGTGATCTCCAACGGCGTGATCAACCTCTCGCCGCGGAAGTCGCGCGTGCTCGCAGAGGTCCTCCGGGTGCTGAAGCCCGGCGGGCGCTTCTGTGTCGCCGACCTCACCGTCGAGGAGGACCTCCCACCCCAGATCCTCACGAGCGACGCGGCCTGGGCCGGGTGAATATCCGGCGCCATGGCGGAGCGTGTCTTCGCCCGGAAGATGGAGAAGGTGGGGTTCACCGACATCTGGATCGGTGAGAAGCGGCCGTTCGGCATCGAACAGGCCGCGGTCTTCCCGCTGTTCACGGACGAAGTCGTCGAGCTGATGCGCAAGCTGATCCCCGCCGAACGACGCGACTCCGTCGCGTTCAGCGTGATCGCCAAGGCTCGCAAGCCCCGCTAGCGCCGTCTTGGGGTTCCCTGCCTACGGCGCGCCGATCGGTGACGGGCTCGGGCTCGGGCCCGCCGGGACCGACCGCTACCGGCGCGCCGTAGGCGACCGCCCGCGAGCCGCCTCGCGCGACCGGGAAGATGCGCCTATCGTTCTCGACGTGGAGACCTGGGACGCCATCCGGGCTCGCCGGAACGTACGAGAGTACGGAGACCGGGCCATCCCAGACGAGGACCTCGAGCGGATCCTCGAGGCGGCACGCCGCACCCCGTCCTCGATGAATCAGCAGGGGTGGGACTTCGTCCTTGTCACCGAGCGCGATCGCCTCCGGGAGCTCTCGCAGGCCTGGCGATACGCGGCCCACGTGGCCGGCTCGGCGGCGACCATCGCCCTCGTCATCCCCGTCTCCGACGACCGTGACGAGCGCGACACGTACTGGTTCGACCTGGGACAGGCAACGATGTCGATCATGCTCACCGCCGCCGATCTCGGGATCGGGAGCAGCCACGCATCCGTCGGCGATCAGGTCCTCGCCCGAAGCGTCCTCGGCCTCCCCGAGGACCGGGAGTGCGCGATGCTCGTCGCGCTCGGCTACCCGGCCGACCGCCCGCTCAGCCCGCTGGCCCATCCGAACCGCCGACCGTTCGACGACGCCGTCCACCGCGAGCACTGGTGACGGGACCGCTGGTCGCGGGTGGATCGTCGTGACCGGAGCCGGGCCCTAGCGGATCAGGTTCGCGCCGTCCGCGATCCAGACCTCCCTGTCCCCCGGCGTACCCACGCCTGCTGGAGCGCGGCCTCGATACCGCTCGCATCGTCGTAGAGTTGGGGTTTCATGTCGCAGAGGCAAGGAGCGATGCCGGATGTCTGAGCCGGCGGAGGAGCGCGAGGCCGGTAACACGGCCGTGCGCGGGTCCGACGACCTGGAGCTGCAGCTCGAGCAGCATCGGACGGAGCTGAGCGCGTACGCCTACCGGATGCTGGGCTCGACGTTCGAGGCAGAGGATGCGGTCCAGGAGACCCTCCTTCGAGCGTGGCGCAGCTTCGAAGGTTTCGAGGGACGCTCGTCCCTTCGATCGTGGTTGTACAGCATCGCCACGAACGTGTGCCTCGACATGCTGAGCGGGAAGGAGCGCAGGGCCCGCCCCATGGACCTGGCGCCGGCGAAGAGCGCCGACGGGCCGCTCGGCGAACCGCTGGTGGAGAGCGCATGGCTGCTCCCGGTCCCCGACGAGCGGGTGCTCCCGCGAGACGCCGATCCCGCAGAGGTGGCCGAGTCGCGGGAGAGCATCCGCCTCGCGTTCGTGGCCGCGCTGCAGCACCTCCCGCCCAAGCAGCGGGCCGTGCTGATCCTTCGCGAGGTCCTCCGCTGGCAGGCGTCCGAGGTCGCGGAGCTGCTCGAGACCTCGGTCGCGTCCGTCAACAGCGCGCTCCAGCGAGCCCGCTCCACGCTCGAAGGCATGGACGTCGGGACCACCGACGCGTTCGAGCCGATGGACGAGGAACAGAAGGCGCTGTTGGCCCGCTACGTCGACGCCTTCGAGCGATACGACATGGACGCGCTCACCTCGCTGCTGCACCAGGACGCGACGTGGTCGATGCCACCGTACGAGCTGTGGCTGCAGACCCACGACGACATCCGCCGCTGGTGCCTCGGACCCGGCATCGGGTGCGACGGCTCGCGCCTCATCCCGACCGTGGCGAACGGCTCGCCGGCCTTCGGGCAGTACAAGCCCGACCCGGCGGGCGGCCTCCAGCCCTGGTCGCTGCAGGTCCTCGAGATCTCAGACGGGCAGATCGCCGGGATCAGCTTCTTCCTGGACACCGAGCGCCTGTTCCCTCTGTTCGGCCTCCCGCTCCGGCTCGACCGGTAGCCCGCCGTTCACCGGCAGGACGTCACCGAGGCCCGTCAGCAGGAGGAGCTCCTGGAGGCGGTCGCACGGCCCCCGGAGCTCCACTCGGCCTCCGAGCCGCCGCGCGGTCAGCTGGAGCCTGGCCAAGGCCTCGACGACCACCGCATCGGGGTCCGCGAGCCCGCCGACGTCGCAGACGACGAGGTCGGCGCCGGTGCGCTCCACCACCGCACGCAGGAGCGAGCAGAGCGTGGGGATGTCGCCCATGGCGATCCACCCGCCGACGATCATGCCCGCCGTACTCGCCACTTCACGCGGTCGCCCCCCAGGCCGTGGCGTGGGCGATCCCTCGAGAGCGGGCAACGAGACTGCACCTCCTCCTCCCCCAGGATGAGACCGGCCGGGGAGACGGGATTCATCGGACCTCGCCTTCTTCGAGCACCGCGCGCGGCTGCCTCGGCCCGGCCTAGGTTGATGCCCCGTAAGGACGATCGGGGTGGACGAGCGACGGGCGCGGCTCGGGCTGCGGTCGCTGGTCGGCATGCTCGGGATGCGGCGAACGCTCTTCGTCGTCCCGGTGGACATGGCACCGGTGCTCTGGAGGGCCTGAAACCGCCCGGCTGTCGATATCCGCTCCTCCCATCCGTCGTAACGGTGTCGGACGAACACGGCCGCGGAGGCCGGGAAGGAGGAGTCATGGCCGACTTCGTGCTGCTCTACACGGGCGGGAGCATGCCCGAGACGGAGGAGGAACAGGCACGCGTCATGCAGGCCTGGACCGACTGGTTCGGGACGATCGGCGCCGGACTCAAGGACGGGGGGAACCCGTTCACACCGGCTGCGAGGACGGTCGGGAGCGACGGCTCCGTGAAGGACGGCGCGCCGGGACCTCTGCACAGCGGGTACACCATCGTCCAGGCCGACTCGCTCGACGCTGCCACGGCCATCGCGAAGGGTTCGCCGGTGCTGCAGGGCGGCGGCAGCATCACCGTCTACGAGACGTTCGAGGCGATGTAGCCGAGCCATCACGCCCAAGCTCGTGACACAACGGGAAGGTCGCCTCGTAACCCGCACGGGTGCGACGTCTCCGCCAAGATACACAGACATGCCGAGCACGCTGACCCAACGCTCCCTCCGGCAGGCCGTCCGTGCGCTGTCCGCGGCCGATCCAGCGCTCGGGGCCTCGGTCGAGCGGTTCGGCCCGCCGCCGCTGTGGGCGCGCGAACCGTCTTTCGCGACGCTGGTGCACCTGATACTCGAACAACAGGTGTCGTTGGCGTCGGCGCTCGCCGCGTTCGAACGGCTTCGGATCGCGACGGGCGACGCCATCACGCCCGACGCGTTCCTCGTGCTCGACGACGAGACCCTCCGCACGGTCGGGTTCAGCCGCCAGAAGGCCGGGTACGCGCGTGAGCTGGCGGTCGCGCTCACCGACGGCTTCGACCTCTCGTCCCTCGAGCGTCTCTCCGACGACGACGTGCGCGACGAGCTGACGCGTCTCCGAGGCATCGGCCGCTGGACGGCCGACGTGTACCTCACGATGTGTCTGCTGCGTCCCGACGTCTGGCCGCACGGCGACCAGGCGCTCGTGACCGGCGCGATGGAGGTCCTGGGGTTGCCATCCCGACCGACGATGGACGAGCTGCACGCGACCGCGGAGCGGTGGCGTCCGTACCGAGCGATCGCGGCGCGGATCCTCTGGCACCACTACCTGGGTCTGCGCGGCCGCTCCGCCTGACCTCCGTCGAAGCGGGTCCCCTCGGGGAACACGAGCGTGAAGCGCGTCGCGAGCACCTCGAGGAGATCCTCGCCGGCGACATCGCTCACCACCTCGTTCGAAGGGGTCACCTCGGAGAGCTCGTGTCCGCGGAGGATGAGCGAACGCTCGGGCGACGACAGCTGTGCGGTCGGGGTGCGGGTGAAGCGCGAGTCCGGATGCGTGGAGGTGTAGTGATTCGCGACCTCGTAGTCGATGGGGTGCTGCGGCTCGAGCGTGAACGCGTAGTAGTCGAGCCATCCGTCGGGGCGCAGGGTCTGGAGCACGCGAGCCCCATCGACATCGACCAGGCGGAAGCGCCAGCCGAACTGCTCCACGGCGGGTCCGGGTTCGAGCGGCAGCGGCTTCAGGATCGAGGCGCCGCCGAACCCGACGTCGGCCAGCCACTCGGTCTCCTCGGCCTCGACGCGCAGCACCATGTGCGTCCGCGGCGTGACCTCGCCGGTCCCATGCCGGACCCGTGCCGCGAGCCGCGTGACGCGGAACCCGATCGCCTCCAGCACGGCGGCGAACAGCGTGTTGTGCTCGAAGCAGTAGCCACCTCGGCGTCTGCGGACGAGCTTATGCTGAAGGCTCTCCAGGTCCAGGCGGATCGGACGGCCGAGCAGGATATCGAGGTTCTCGAAGGGGATCGAGGTCACGTGTGCGAGGTGCAGCGCATCGAGGCACGCGATCGTCGGCTCGACGGGACCGCGATGGCCGATGCGCGCGAGGTACGGGTCGAGATCCACTGCCACTCGGTCATCATCCCCAACGCGGGACCGAGCGTCGAGGGCGCGTTGCTCGCCGCCGAACCCAGCCGCCCGGCGCCCGTGCCTGGCGAGGGTGGGGGTAACCCCACACCGAACACGGCCGGTGGCAGGATTGGGAGCGTCACGGCCGAGACCTAGCCTGCAGACATGGACACCCAGATGACGCTCCCAGCCCCTCCCGCGCCGATCCGGACCCCGAACCCGGTCGCCCGCGCGTTGCGGGCGCCCTTCGAGGGTCGGACGTGGCGGGAGACGATCCACCTGCTCCTGAACATGCCCTTCGGCATCGCGACGTTCACGGTGATCGTGACCGGGTTCGCGCTCGGGTTCGGCATGCTGATCACCCTGCTCGGGATCCCGATCCTGATCGCGATGCTCTACGTGTCGCGTGTGATGGGCGCGGTCGAGCGAACGCGAGCGAAGGTCCTCCTCGACGTCGACGTACCGCCTCCGTACCGACCCGACCCGACACGCGACAGGTGGTGGCGTATCCCTGTCTCCCGAGCATCCGACCCGGCGACGTGGGTCGAGGTCGGATACCACCTGCTCATGCTCCCGCTCGGCATCCTCACCTTCACGCTCACCGTGGTGTTCTGGACACTGGCGCTCGGCGCCCTGCTGCTGCCGACGTACGCGTGGGCGCTCCCCCAGCCGGTCCGCTTCTTCGACGCCGGCAGCTTCCAGGTGGTGTTCAACACCTCGGACACCGTCTCCGCGTCGCTCGCCCGCGGGTGGGTCGTCGACACGCCCCTCGAGTTCGTGCTCGTCTCCCTGATCGGTCTCGTGCTCGTGCTGCTCACGCCGTGGATCGTGCGCGGCCTCGCGACCGCGAACCGCTACGTCGTGCGCGGCATGCTGGGGACAGACCTGATCGGCCGCGTGCAGACGCTCACCACCACTCGGGCTGCCGCCGTCGATCTGGCCGCCGAGGACCGGCGCCGGATCGAGCGCGATCTGCACGATGGCGTGCAGCAGCGGCTCGTGTCGCTCGCGATGGATCTCGGCCGCGCGAAGGAGAAGCTCGACACCGACCCCGAGCACGCGCGGGAACTCGTGACCGAGGCGCACGAGGAGGCCAAGCGCGCGATCACGGAGGTGCGCGACCTGGCCCGGGGGATCCACCCGGCCGTGCTGACCGACCGAGGGCTCGACGCCGCGCTTTCCGCCCTCGCGGCGCGCTCCACGGTGCCCGTCGAGGTGCACGTCGACGTGCCGCAGCGCCCGCCGGCGTCCGTCGAGGCGGCCGCCTACTTCGTCGTCAGCGAGGCGTTGACGAACGTCACGAAGCACGCGAGGGCGTCCAAGGTGAGCGTCACCGTCCGCCGGACCGGCGATCGCCTCACCGCCCAGGTGCAGGACGACGGCGTCGGCGGCGCGACCGTGGCCGACGGCTCGGGCCTGGCCGGTCTGCGGGACCGCGTCCGGGCCCTCGACGGCGACCTGCACCTGCTCTCGCCCGAGGGCGGGCCGACCGTACTGATGGTGGAGATCCCGTGCGCATCGTGATCGCGGAGGATGGTGTACTGCTCCGGGAGGGCCTCTCGCACCTGCTCGCCGACGAGGGACACGAGGTGGTCGCCTCGGTCGGCGACGCCCTGGGGCTCGTCGAGGCCGTCGAGCGCGAGCGCCCGGACCTCTGCATCGTCGACGTCCGGATGCCGCCCACGTTCTCCGACGAGGGCCTTCGCGCGGCGATCGAGATCCGGTCGAAGTGGCCGGGGACCCCCGTACTCGTGCTCTCCCAGTACGTCGAGGAGCGCTACGCGACCGAGCTGCTCTCCGGCGACACGACCGGCGTGGGGTACCTCCTGAAGGATCGGGTGGCAGACGTCCGTGATTTCCTCGACGCGCTCGAGCGCGTGGCGGGCGGCGGGACCGCGCTCGACCCCGAGGTCGTGAGCCAGCTGCTCGCCCGCGCCCGGCGCCACCCGCACGACGAGCTCACGCCCCGCGAGGGGGAGGTGCTGGGTCTCATGGCCGAGGGCCTCTCGAACGCCGGCATCGCGCGACGTCTCGTCGTCACCGAGGGCGCCGTCGAGAAGCACGTCTCGAGCATCTTCGCGAAGCTCCGTCTGGAACCGGCCGAGACCGACCATCGCCGCGTCCTCGCGGTGCTCCGGTACCTCGAGGACCGCTAGGGCTAGATGTCCTGGTTGAGGTGGAACAGGTCCGCCGCGCTCGCCCGCAGGAGCAACGCGGGTCCGAGCACGAACACCATGCCCGGGACCACGACCCAGAAGAGGCCCGAACGCGCGAACAGCGAGACGAGGTTCGGCCTGCGTCCCTCGCTCGACATGGTGCTCAGCTTCTCACGGCGGGACGGGCCTCAGACCTTCGTCAGCCGTGAAGAGAGAGGCTCCGGCCTCTCGCAGGGGGGTCTTCCGACCCGGTTCGTCCGAGGGAAGGGGCTCGACACTGGAGGCCGGATCCCGGGTGGAGGGAGTGCGAGATGAAGGCGGTGGTGGTCTACGAGTCGCTCTACGGCAACACGGCGGTGATCGGTGAGGCGATCGCGGCGTCGCTCCGCGAGCACGGGCTCGAGGTGGACGCCCGGCTGCTCTCGAAGGTCTCGACGGACGAGACCGCCGCGTTCGACCTCCTCGTGGTCGGCGGCCCCACGCACACGCACGGGATGAGCAAGCCGAACACCCGCCGGACCGCCGCCGACGATAAGGACAACACGTTCACCGAGCGGACCGTCCATCCGGGGCTCTCGCCGTGGCTCGACGCCCTGCCGGCGGGGTCGGAACGGCTCGCGGCTGCCTTCGACACCAGGATCAACAAGCCCGCCGTCCTCACCGGGTCGGCGGCGAAGAAGATCGCCAAGCGGCTCGCCGCCCGCGGGTACCGCCTGGTCGTAGGGCCCGAGAGCTTCCTGGTCACGCTGCAGAACCAGCTCGAGGACGGGGAGACGGCCCACGCAGCCGCGTGGGGCGCGGTGGTCGCCGAGCGGGCCGCGGTGAGCGCGGCGCCCTGAGCGCGTCCGCTTGGACCAACGGCTGCACCGACGGTAGAACTGACGCATGCCCCCATCGCAGGCCGCCTCCGCGACCCTGAGGAGATCTCGTGTCGCGGTGGCGACGACGTTCGCGGCGCACGCGGCGATCACCGGGACGGTCGGACCGTGGATCCCGAGGTTGAAGGCGGACGCGAACCTCGACGCCGCCGGGCTAGGCCTGGCGTTGGCGGCGTACGCGGTGGGGCTCGTCGTCGGAACGCGGCTGGCCGCTCTCGCGTTCGCCGGCGCCGGGCGCGCAACGGTTCGGATCGGCATCCCGGTGCTGGGGGGCGCCTTGGCGCTCCTCCCTCTCGCGAACGGCCTCGCCTCGCTCGCCTCGGTCTTCGCGGCGCTGGGGCTGGCCAGCGGCCTCCTCGACGTCGCGATGAACATCGAGGCCGCGGCCGTGGAGCGCCGGGCCGGCCGCCGGCTCATGTCGGGGATGCACGGCACGTGGAGCGCCTCGATGCTCGTGGGTGCCGCCATCGCGTCCGCCGGTGTGGCCGCGGGCATACCGGTCGGCGTCCATCTTGCGCTGGTGGCCGCGCTCGTGGTCATCGGGACCGTCCCACTGTTGGCGTGGCTCCCATCGTCGGGGACCGACCGCGTCGTCGCGGATGGGACGGACGACCGGCAGCGTCGGAGGTTGCCCATCGGCAGGATGGCGCTGCTCTGCCTGATCCCCTTCGCGGCCTTCCTGACCGAAGGGGTCGCGGCCGAATGGAGCGCCGTCTTCCTCCGAGAGGCGGCCGGCGCCGCCGTGGGCATCGCCGGCCTCGGCGTGGTGGCGTTCTCGGCCGGGATGGCCGTCTCCCGGTTCGTCGGTGACCGCCTGGCTACCCGACACGGCCCGTCGACGGTCGTCCGCGTGGGGACGTCGGTCGGCGCGATCGCACTCGCCGGCGCGCTGATCGGCGGCGGCACGGTCGCGGCAATCGCGGCATTCACGATGCTCGGGTTGGGGATCGGCCCGGCGGTCCCGCTCGCGTTCAGCGCAGCCGCGAACGCCTCGACGGCGCATGGGCGAACGGTGCTCGGCCTCGCCGTGACCGCCGGCTACCTGGGCTCGATCGTCGGCCCGATCGCGGTCGGGTTCACCGCCGACGGCTTCGGCTTCCGGTGGGCCTTCGCGATCCCGGTCGGCATGTGCGTCGCGGTGGCGCTGGGTGCGACCGCGCTCCGCGAGCCGGAGGGCAAGATCCCGCTTCCTGCCCATCACGTCCAGGACGAGCTCGGTGCGAGCACCAGGAGTGACGGAAGGAGCGGACCATGCTGAAGAACCGGAGCTCGTTCAGGTGACGAAGTGACGGCGGCATCGGGCCTGGTACTTCTCCGACCCGCCGACGTGCTCGGGAACCAGCTCGGTGTCCTCGGCCCCGGCGGGTGCGACCCGCGTGTGGAAGATGGCCTCGGCCCCGCACACCGTGCAGATCGCCGTGAGCTTGTCCACGCGCTCGGCCAGCGCCATCAGCGAGGGGAGGGGCTCGAACGGCTGGCCGGCGAACGTGACGTCCAGACCCGCCACCACGACGACCGCACCGCGCGCGGCAAGCTCCTCCACGGCCGGCACGAGATCGGGGCCGAAGAAGTGGGCCTCGTCGATCGCGACCATGTCCGTCCCCTCCCCGACGGCCGTCGAGATCTCCGCCGCCGAGCTCACCGACGTCGATGGATGCGCTAGCCCAGCATGCGAGGCGACGCGGTCCGAGCCCTCCCGCGTGTCGAGGGCGTGGCTGAGCACCACCACTCGTCGGCCGCCGATCACGGCTCGCCGCACTCGGCGCATCAGCTCCTCGGTCTTGCCGGCGAACATCGGACCCGAGATGACCTCGACGCGACCCTGCTCCCCGTCCACGCGCCCATCATCGCCCATCGAGCCGCAGCGGGATGGCGCCGTGCCGGCGGCCCGCGAGCGAGAGGTCACCTGGGAACTCCCGGGCTCGGCGACACGCGTCACCGCAGGGATACGCCGACGAGCGCTCCCTGCTAGAGTCGCCGGGCGGGCATCAACTCGTGATCCGGGTCGAGCGACCGACCGATGGCGTCTCCCGTCACCGCTCCTCGTTCCCCGCGGGTCGAGGGCGATCGACGGAGGCCACGGGATGAGGAAGTACACGAATCGTCAGCCCGTCAAGGGGACCGCACCTCCGACGCACTCCGCGAAACGGTTGTGCGCGTCACCCGGATGCCCCACCAGGCTCTCGATCTACAACGGGTCGGAGTACTGCTGGCTGCACGCCGGCCCCACCACCGGGCCACGGCTCTCACCCACGCGGCCGTAGGCGGCGCCGACCCACGAGCACGTCCCGGCCGTGCAGGACGAGGCGGAGCGGCATCGCCCTGGGCACTCCCTGTTAGAGTGGAAGAGGAACGGGCGTCTGCCCGTGATTCGCGCCGAGCGACCGATCGATGGCCCTCCCGTCACCGCTCCTCGCTTCCCACGGGTCGAGAGCGAGCGAGAGGAGCGACGGTGGACACGCTGACCGGAACCTTCGTACCCACCTACTTCTGTCCCATCTGCGGGACCAGGCTGGAGCAGTTCGACTTCGACAAGGCTCCCGAGGATTACTCCTGCCCCTTCTGCAGCTCGCAGCTGGCGCCCTCGCGAGCGATGAAGCGAGCCGGCTGGGGCGCTCCCGAGTGACGGCGAAGGGACACGGGATGAGCCAGTACACGTACGGTCAGCCGCTCAAGGGGGGCACCATCGCGACCTACTCCCGGAAGCGCTTCTGCGCGGCCCCGGGCTGCTCCACGAGGCTCTCCATCTACAACTCGTCGCAGTTCTGCTGGCTGCACGACTCCCACGGCCCGCGGCCCCGCCTCTCGCCCACACGGTCGTAGGAAGCAGACGCTCGCCGTGCGGGCAACCCGAGCAACGCCGATCCCGCTTCTGCTTCCCAGGCCTGTTCGCGCCGACGCTCTAGCCGACCCTGACCCTCGGCGGCTCGGCGGCCAGGTGCGCGTACGCCTCGGCCAGGTGGAGCACGACCAGTGCCCCGGCATCGTCCTCGACCGTCGGCACGAGGGCGGAGATCCGGCTCGCGATCGCCTGCCGAGCATCCGCGGCTCCCAGCGCGGCCCGTGCCTGTGCGTCTATCCGTCCGGTCATCGCTTCGTCACCCCCGGCACGATGCTACGCGCCCGGCCCGCCATGGGCTTCGACGAACCGCGGATCGGCGTAGGCCGTCAGCCGGTTTCGGGTCGCCAGGTCGGCTCGCCGGCGCTCGGCTCGACACGAAGACCTGCTTCCGGTCGGCGCTCACGAGGTACTGATCGGGGGCACGCCCCCGCGACGGGTCCCGGCGAGTCCTGGGTCGTGAGGGGCACACGACCCATCGTCATCGACGACGTCCTCCGCCCTTCCCGGACGAACCGGAGGCGAGCGCGATGACCGTCCTGGTGGTGTACGCGAGCAAGCATGGATCGACCGAGGGGATCGCGGAAGGCATCGCCGAGCGACTGCGCGAGCGCGGCAAGCAGACCGAGGTGCGTCCCATCGTGGAGGTGAGCGACCTCGAGAGCCCGGAGGCGGTGGTCCTGGGGAGCGCGGTCTACATGGGCTCGTGGATGAAGGAGGCATCGGCGTTCGTCGAACGCCACCGCGAGGAGCTCGCGCGCATCCCCGTGTGGCTCTTCAGCAGCGGGCCGACGGGCACCGAGGCCACGGAGGTCGGGGTGACGGACAAGCAACTTGCCGCGCTCCGGGAGGCCGTCGGGCCTCGCGATCACCACGTGTTCTTCGGTGCCATCGACCCGGCCAAGCTCGGCTTCGTGGAGAAGCGGATCGTCAAGGCGGTCAAGGCGCCCACGGGCGACTTCCGCGACTGGGAGGAGATCCACTCCTTCGCGGACGAGATCGCCGACGCCTTGAACTAGCCGTGTGGGGACGCTCGTCGGAGCGCCCCCACACGTGCGTCGAAGCCCTACTGGGCGGGCGTCACGTTGGCGGCCTGCGGGCCCTTCGGGCCCTGGTTGAGCTCGTACGTGACCTTCTGACCCTCGTCGAGGTTGCGGAACCCCTCGCCCGAGATCGCGCTGAAGTGCACGAACACATCGGCGCTACCGTCGTCGGGGGTGATGAAGCCGAATCCCTTGTCGGGGCTGAACCACTTCACGATACCGGTTGCCATCTGCGAATCCCCTCCTTCCTTCCGCCTCGGGGCCTACCTGCTGCCCGTCGGGCGCCCGGTCCATACCGGGGAGGGGACTGCTCGTAGCGAACCGCGATCGGTGCCCTCAGCGGTCACGCTACCAGGAACGAGCCCGGCACGACCGGTCCGGCGGGTCCCGACCAGTCACCGGTGGATCCGAGGTTCAGGATCCCGCGTCGCCCTCTTCCTCGGATCCATCCGAGGGCTCACGAGACGGGAGCCACTCGCTCTGCTCCGCGGGGCCGATGGGCGGCCCCGCCTCGATGAGGCCGGCCTCGCGATCCTTCCTTCGGGCGGCGCGGGCCACGCGCCGTTCCTCGCGGGCCACGGCCTTCCTGGCGGTGACGTCCCGCCGTTTGCGCTTTCCGACGCTGTCAGGGATGGCATCCTCCCATCGTCCACCTGCGTTCAACCCCGTGGGGACAAGCGAGTCGGTCCCGGAGGAACGTGCGTCCATCGGCCAATGGTCGATGGCTCCCGGGCATCGCCCCGCCCCGAACAGCGTACTAGGAGCCGAGGTCACCGGCCTCGATCCAGTTCTCCCGTGCTTCGTTGAGTGCCGCCACCGCGACCACCAGCGCAGCCGCCGGATCGGCCCACCACCAGCCGAGGACCGCGTTCAAGGCGAGTCCCGTCAGCGTGGCCGTGGACAGGATCGCGTCCAGGAAGGTCATCGATGCCTCCGATCGGAGCGGCGCCGAATCCAGTGCGACAGCGGTGCGCCGCTTCGCAACGGCCAGGCCGAGCATCACCAAAGCCGTCACCGCCAGGTAGGCGATCCCGATCGGCGACTCCCCGGCGTGCTGCCCCACCGCCAGGTTCCGGATCGAGGCGCCGGCCAGGACAACGGCGAGGCAGAGGAAGGCTCCCGCCACCAGGCGGAGCGCCAGCCGGGTCCGCTCCGGATGGTCCGATGCGTGGCCCGGCCGGACGTGCCACACGACCACTCCCGAAGCGAAGACCTCGATGATGGAGTCCGTCCCGAATCCGACGAGGGCCAGCGACCCTGCGGCGATCCCGAGCGCGATCGTGAAGACCGCCTCGCCGAGGTTCCATGCGATCGTCGCGTACTCGAGGAGCAACGCTCGACGCTGCAAGCTCGGCCGCGTTCCGACGTGGGTCACGTCTCCCATCATGCCTCCGGCCGCGCGCTCCCGGCCCGTTTCCCCGGCTCCGGAAGGTCCCCCACTCCTCGGGGCTTCCGCCCCTGAAGGCCTGACCCGACCGGCGGGAACACTGGCTCCGACGTGGTTCCGGGTTGAGCCGACGTCGGCGAACGTCGCGCTCGGCCGCGGGAAGAACCGGAAAGGACGGAAACCATGACGACGCCCGACCTGCCGCCGGTGCCCGGGATGCCGGCGGACGCAGAGGCACGAGCCTACGACGCCGCGAAGAGGCGCGCCGACGAGCTCCAGGGGTTCTACATCCATCTCACGATCTACGCGCTGGTGAACCTGGGTCTGTTCGCCATCAACGCCATCACGCGAGGAGACGGGGGAGCGTGGTGGTTCTACTGGCCACTCATGGGTTGGGGCATCGGGATCTTGATCCACGCCGGGACCACCTTCCTCGGCGTGTTCTCACCTGCCTGGCGTGACCGGAAGGCCCAGCAGCTCTACGAACGCGAGCACCACAAGGCGGCGTGAGGCCTCGGGTCGGCGAGGAGGGCCGCGGCCGGCGCGTCCCTACCGTCCGGGCGGAGGCGGCGGAAGTTCACTCTGCGAAGATCCGCTCGGCGCCGCGGGGATCCGCACCTCCAGCCGTGCTCCGCCGCCCTCGGGCGATCCCGCCAGGACCGTTCCGCCGTGTGCCTCGACGATCGCGGCGACGATCGACAGCCCGAGACCGGCGCCGCCGTTCGACCGGGAGCGCGACGGGTCGCCGCGGTAGAAACGCTCGAACACGCGCGCGGCAGTCTCCGGGTCCAGGCCGGGTCCCTCGTCGGCGACCACAAGCACCACGTCGTCGCCGTCGCGGGAAACCCGGACGTGCGCGGCGGCGCCGGGGGGCGTGTGCACCCGCACGTTGTCCAGCAGGTTGTCCACGACTTGGCGGAGCCGGCCGTCGTCACCCAGCACCACGGCGCCGTCCTCCACCTCGAGGTCGACGGAGCGATCCGGCTCCACGGCGCGGGCCCCGTCCACGGCGTCGGCCGCCACGCGCGAGAGGTCGACCCGTTCCCGCTCGAGGGGACGCCCCTGGTCGAGTCGAGCGAGCAAGAGGAGGTCGTCCACCAAGATCCCCATCCGGGACGCCTCGGCCTCGATGCGTTGCATCGACTTCGCCAGGTCCTCCGGACGCGAGTCCGCGCCGCGCCGGAACAGCTCGGCGTACCCGCGGATCGAGGTGAGCGGCGTCCGGAGCTCGTGCGAGGCGTCCGCCACGAAGCGCCGGAGTCGCTGCTCGGAGGCGCGGCGCTCCTCGAACGCCGCCTCGATCTGAGCCAGCATGGCGTTGAGGGCGAGGCCCAGCCGGCCCACCTCGGTCCGGTCCTCCGCCGGTTCCACGCGACGGGAGAGGTCGCCGGCCGCGATGGCCCCTGCCGTCTCCCCCATCCCTTCGAGCGGACGGAGCCCCAGCCGGACGAGCCAGAGCGACAGCGCGGCCAGCGCGGCGAGCACCGCAGCGCTCACGGTGATCTCGGTGAACAGCAGACGGTGCAGCGTGACCCCGACCTGGGTCATCGGGATCGCCACGACGAGGGTCCCGCCGTCCGGCCCGAGCGAGGTGGCCAGCACACGGTATTCGGGTGGTGCACCGCCCATGGCCGTGGTCGAGAAGGTCCGAACGCTCCGGATGGAGCCTGCGGAGCCGGGCAGCACGGCCGGGAGCGCGGGCGGCAGCCCGGACCGGTCCCCGTAGCGGAAGAACCGGGCGACCACGGTCTCGCCCGAGGCGTTGCGCAGCTCGGCGTACGTGCCGTCTGGCAGCACCACGTCGGGAGCGGGCGCAGACGGTCCGAATCCCGCTTCGATCGACAGCGCGTGGGCGGCCGGGTTGCGCGAGGCCACGAGCTGCTCGTCCACCCGATGGACGAGGAACGAGGAAAGGAACCGATAGGTGGCCGCATCGGCCACCAGCAATCCGGCCGCCGCCACCAGCACCGTGGTGATCAGCAGACGTGCGCGAAGGGACACGGTCTCACTCCGGCGGCAGGCGCAGCACGTATCCCACGCCACGTACCGTGTGGAGCAGGTGCGGCTCCCGCACGTCCACCTTCTTGCGAAGGTAGCTGACGTACGTCTCGACGATCGAGGCGTCCCCTCCGAAGTCGTAGTTCCACACGTGGTCGAGGATCTGCGCCTTCGACAGCACGCGTCGGGGGTTCATCATGAACAGCCGCAGGAGGTTGAACTCGGTTGGCGTGAGCTCGATCGCCGAACCGCTGCGCCATACCTCGTGGGTGTCCTCGTCCATCTCCAGGTCCTCGAACCTGAGCCGTGCCCCGGCGTCGGAGGTACCTCGGGCACGGCGCAAGATCGCGCGGATCCGGGCGACGAGCTCCTCCAGGCTGAACGGCTTCGTCACGTAGTCGTCTGCGCCGATGGTCAGTCCTCGCACCTTGTCCTCGGTGGCGTCGCGGGCCGTGAGGAACAGGACCGGCAGGCGCCGACCCCGGGCCACCAGCCGCTCCTGCACCTGGAACCCGTCCACGTCCGGCAGCATGATGTCCAGGACGAGGAGGTCCGGCCGGAAGGACTCGACCAGCGCGAGCGCGTTGCGGCCGTCTGCGGCCGAGGCCACCTCGAAACCCTCGTACCGAAGGGCGGTGGCCACGAGGTCGGTGATGTACGCCTCGTCGTCGACGACGAGCACGCGGACGGATCCGTCCGGAGGTCGCGACCCCGCGTTCGAGGGTGGCGCCGGCATGCGGGTCGCCTCCTATCCGTTACCGGCCGGTGGGGACTCGGCCGGCGGCGCGGGGCTCGGCGTGGCCTCGGGGACGGAGCCGCCCAGATCGTGGGATCGCTGCACGTACTCCTCCCTCGTGATCTGGCCACGAGCGTACTGGAAGCGCACCTCCTCCAGGACGGGATCGTGGACGGGCGGAGCGGGGGGGAGGGGACCCGCGGCTGCTGACCCCGTCCTCGGGTGCGAGCTCACCCGCAGCACCGCCCACACGAGCACGCCGATCAGGATCACGAACAGCAGGAGCGGGACGAACCCGCCGAAGAAGCCCCACCACCATCCGTGGTCGACCCACCTGGGATCCGGATGCTGGAACATGTCACCCACCACCTCCTTGGGTCCACTGGATCACTCGAACCTGGGAGTTGGCTGGGAGACCGCCGAGAGCGTGGCCAGAGGCGGGAGGCGCTCAGGCCGTCCCCGGCAGGCCCTGCCGCCGAACCGGCACGACCTGCTCGACGGTCGACTTCCTCCGCCGGGCTCGTTCGGCGAACATCCGTACCGGCAGCGCGATCGGCGCGACCAGCGCGGCCAGGACGAGCGCCCCAACGGCCACGAACCTCACGGCTTTCAACGGCCTCGTGTTCACCCTCACATGATGTCACCCTGTGCGCTGGTTCCGGGGCCGCGGGCGGTGCGCAGCGGTAGGCTCCTTCCCCGTGACCGGCGAAGATCCGGCGGGGCGGGCGGCGACGTCGGGCCCGCGTGAGCAGGAGGGAGCGGAGATGGCGGAGTTCCACGTCGTGCACGAGGGGTACCTGCGGGACGACGACCGCGTTGGATCGACGGTATCGTTCGCACGCGACGGCGATGCGCTCGTGGTGATCGATCCCGGGCTGGCGGCCGGGCGCTCGGCGATCCTGGATCCGCTCGAAGGCCTCGGCGTCCGATCCGACGACGTGACCGACGTCGTCATCTCCCACCACCATCCCGATCACACGCTCAACGTCGCCCTGTTCCCCAACGCCAGGCTCCACGATCACTGGGCGTGGTACCGCAACGACGAATGGGCCAGCCGCCCGGCAGAGGGCTTCCAGGTCGCACCGACGATCCGGCTGATCGAGACGCCGGGCCACACCCCGCAGGACATCTCGACCCTCGTCCAGACCGATGACGGCCTCGTGGTCTGCACCCACCTGTGGTGGCAGGCCGACGGGCCCGAAGAGGACCCGTACGCGCCGGACCCCGAGCTCCTGCACCGCAACCGAGAGCGTGTGCTCGGCCTGCCCGGCCTCGTTCGGATCGTCCCGGGTCACGGCCCCGCGTTCTCCCCGGACGCCGCCACGCCGCACTAGGCGTCGGGGCCTCGCGGGCTCCCGCACTGGCCGGTAGCTCATGGTGTTGATGGTCGTCGGAGGCGGCGCCTACTACCCCTGGAAGAAGCTCTCAGATGCCGACGGCTCGATGTGGAGCGAGCGCACGTCCGACGCACCGTCCGGGGTCCCCGCCGGAGCCCCGAAGGCCGCCGCGTCGAGCTCGCCCGCTCCCACCCCGCGGAGGTGCATCTGGGACCCGCGGCTACCGTGGTCGGTACCCTTGGAGTCATCCTGGCGAGGAAGAGCGGAAGGTGCGGAGCGGTGCACCGGCGCGGGAGGCAAGCGGCGGTGGTCGCGGCCTCGGTGCTCGCTGCGACGGTGCTCCTAGCCGTCGTGCTCCTGTGGGGGAACCGGGGGGACCGGTCGCGGACGGAAACCCTCACCGTTCCACCACCGACCGGCGCGATCGACGACACCCTGCTTGCCGACTTCTTCTCGGGGGTGCCG
Source organism: Actinomycetota bacterium (assembly GCA_036390995.1). Lineage (GTDB taxonomy): Bacteria > Actinomycetota > UBA4738 > UBA4738 > HRBIN12 > DASQQQ01. The sequence goes on from DASWAT010000050.1 coordinate 22,231, forward strand.
AGCGGCGCGGCCGTCGCGTTTCCGGCCGGTGCCGTGTATCGCATCGACTCGACCTTCTGCCTGTGCTCACGCACAGACCTGCGGGTGGACGGCAACGGTGCCTCGATCGTGGCGGCCACGGAAGGCTCCCAGTCCCGGTCGAACCTGCTGATCAAGGACTCCACCGGGATCACGATCCACGACCTATCGGTCGTCGGCGCGAACGCCCAGGCCGGGCTGTCCGATCAGGCCTGGCGTCCGGCGTTCGCGTTCCAGCACGGCTTCTCCATCCGCGACTCGT
>DASWAT010000051.1:0-7736 GCA_036390995.1 Actinomycetota bacterium
GAACCGGGACCCGGCCGGTGACGGTGGTGCCTCCTACAGCGGTCTCGAGGTCCGTGCGGCGCCTGGGGCGGGCAGCACGACCGCCGGTCGCGTTCCGGTGCCCGAACATGCGATGGTGGACGGATCGTGACCACGCCCACCCCGCACCCTCGTTCGCTCTTCCGTCGCGTCGAGCGATGGGCCATGGGGCTCGCGATGGGCTTCCTGGCGTTCTTCGTGGAGAAGGCCGTGCTCCGTGCCATCCGCAAGGGCACGGTGGAGCCCAAGCCATCGGAGAGCACGCCGATCCGCGCCGTGGGGTCCGAGGCGGAGCGCGTCGAGCCGTCCAACTAGTCCGTCACGGACTAGTTGCGCCGGAGGAGGTCGGCGACCAGGCCGAGCGTGAGGAGTCCTCCGAGGATCCCGAACGTCACCGGGACCCACCCGACCACCCGGTCCGACATCGCCGTGAGGCCCGCTCCGAGGAGCGACGCGCCGGCGGTGAGTGCAAGCGCCAGCCGTCGTCCCGCCCGGCGGATCGTGGTCTCGAGCGTGGCGGCGCGGAAGTTGACCTCGAGCTTCTGGCCGGGGCGCGCGCCGATCAGCCGTTCGACGGCCTCGACCACCCGCAGGAACCGGACCTTCAGGCGTTGCGACTGGTAGAAGAGCGCTTTCGGATCGAACTTCGTCCCCATGCCGCGCAGCACCTGGCGCATCAGAAATTTCCCGGCGACGTCGAACGGGTCGAGCTCGGGATCCAGCTCGGCCGTGGCCAGTTGCATCTGAGCCAGCGCCTTGCCGGTGAGGGCCAGCGACGCTGGGAGCGGCACGTTGTGGCGGATCGAGATCTCGGTCATCTCCTGGAGGATCGGGCCGAGCTGCATGTCCTGCAGCGAGACCGTCCGGTATTTCGCCATGAGCTCGCCGATCTCCTCCTGGAAGGCTTTCACGTCCAGGTCGCTCCGGTCGATCGCGCCGGCCAGCATGAGCGTGACGTCGGTGAGGAAGCTCACGTCCTCCTGCCAGAACGCCATCAGCAGAAGCATGAGCTGCTCGCGCATCTCGGCCCCGACCTCCCCGACCATCCCGAAGTCCAGGAAGTAGATGCGGTCCTGCCACCACATGAGGTTGCCGGGGTGCGGGTCCGCGTGGAAGAAGCCGTCGGTCAGGATCTGCTTGTAGTAGCTCTCGAGCAGCTGGCGGGCCGCCTCCTTGCGCTCGGCGCCCATCGGCGCCTTCGAGATCGGGACGCCTTGGATCTCCTCCATCACGAGTAGGCGCGAGGAGGACAGGTCGCCGAACACGCGCGGGACGGACAAGCGGGAGAACCCCTCGATCACGCCGGTCATCCGCTCGATGTTCGACGCCTCCTGGCGGAAGTCCAGCTCGCGGTGGAGCGAGGTGGACAGGTGCTCGAACACCGCGCTCATGTCGATCACTTGCTTCAGCCCCTGGCGGTTCCCGGCCTTCTCCGCGAACAGCTCCAGCAGCGCGAGGTCCTGCTCGATCTCCTCTCGCGCGTTCGGGCGCTGGACCTTCACCACGACACGCTCCCCGTCGGTGAGGGTGGCCCGGTGGACCTGGGCGATCGTGCCGGCGGCCATCGGCTTGGGGTCGATCGACTCGAACACGTCCTCCCAGGGCACGCCGAGCTCCTGCTCCATCACCCGGACGACCTCTTCCTCGGACAGGGGTGGGACGTTGTCCTGGAGGGTCGCGAGCTCCTCGATGAACTCCGGCGGCAGGAGGTCGGGGCGCGTCGACAGGACCTGGCCGAGCTTCGCGAACGTCGGACCGAGCTCTTCGAGCGCGGTGCGCAGGTGGCGGGCCTGCTTCCGCTTGCCCGTGACGCCGTCCGCCTCGGAGCCGAACAGCGCCTTCACGCTGTGCTTCGTCATCACGGCCGCGATGCGGGTGCCGCGGGCGGTGAGGTGGGGTTCGGTCTCCGGGATCTCCCCCCCGCGCACCGCTCGGGTGGACGGCAGCACGGCCCCCTGTTCGTTCGGCGAGACGGTCTTCACGATGATCACCGTGCACCGGGCGTTGTGCGAGATCCGGTTCGGCACGTTGCCGAGGAGGAACTCCTTGCGCCCGGCCATCCCGGCGTTCCCCACCACGAGGACGTCCGCGCGCTCGTCCTCGGCGGCGTGGATCATGGCCTGAGCCGGGTCGTCGTCCACCACGACCTTCGAGCGCGCCCGCTCGCCGGCCAGCTCGAACGCGAACCGGCGGAGCTCGTCGGCCGCGGCCTGCGCACGGGTGCGCTCGGCCGCGCCGTACTCGGTGTCGGCCGGGTTCGCCGGCACGATCACCTGAACGATGAACAGTTCCGCCTGATACCGCTCGGCCATCGCCGCGGCCCACCGCACGGCCCGGTCGGCGGTCTCGGATCGGTCGGTGCCGACCATGACGCGGGAGACGCGCTGGGGCATCGCGGGGCCGCTGGAGGTTCGCATGCGGTCCGCATCATCCCAGAGCGTGGGTCGCGTGGGAACGGGAAAGACCCCACCACCCGGGTGGGGTCCGACGACCGCTCGAAGGATGCCGCCACCCACTCGGGGCGGGCTCGGGGACGTCCGATACACTCATGAGCCGCGCCGGAGTAGCTCAGCCTGGCAGAGCAACCGCCTCGTAAGTGGTAGGTCGGGGGTTCGAATCCCCCCTCCGGCTCCACCCCCGGCCGACGCAGCTCGCGGCGCAGGATGACCTTGTTAGAATCGCCGCCGTGCGTTCCCGCGTTCACCTCGTGAAGGCCGCCGTCGCCGTTGTCGCGGGCACTCTGTTCGTGCTGACGATGGCATCTTCCGCGTCCGCCCAGATCCTGCCGAGCCCCGATGCCTCACCGACCGAGAACAAGGCGGGGTTCGTCTGGTTCATGGCGATCGGCGGGACGGTGCTCGGGCTCGTGATCGCGCTGTTGGTGGTCACGGCCTACATGCGGTTCGCGCCGAGGTTCCAGCGTGAGGGGGGACCCCGCCCGGTGCGGGCTCCCAGGGTCCGGCCGGGAGGCGAGCCGCCCCGACGTCCGGTGACCATCACGGGCGCACCGATCCTCGTCCCACCGCCGGTCGTGGCAGCGGCCGTCCCGGTACCCGCTCCCGCAGCGCTGGCACCCGCCGCGGCCGCCGCCCCGGCACCTACGCCCGCCGCCCCGGCACCTGCGCCTGTCGCACCAGCGCCTGCGGCAGCCCCGGCTCCTTCGGCGCCACAGACCCCAACCGCCCCCGCGCCTGCTGCCCCCGCGGCCGCGGCCCCGACATCGGGCGAGCACAAGGAGGTCGCGCTCGACCAGGAGGTGTTCGACAAGACCCTGGAGGAGCTGCTGGGAAAGGGCACGGACAGGCGTGTCGCCGAGGGGCAGGCTCGCCGCGCCGCGATGATCGCCGCTCGGAAGAAGGCAGCGGAGGGCTAGGCCCGCCGCGAGGAGGTGCGCCCGATGGAGACCGCCAGGGTCGACTGGTCCATGGGGTCTCGTGCGGCCAAGCTGGTCGACTGGGGCACCGCCGCAGACGTCGGGCGCAGGGTCGGGGGCCGCGGTCCCGCCCTCCAGGCCGTCGAGCGGGCCCGTCTGCGCGAGGACCTGTCGGAGATCGTCCCTCGCGCCGAGTTGCTCGTGTCGGAGTTCACGGGACTCACGGCGAACGGCTTCCGCTCGCGCGCCTGGGTGATGTCCCGTGGAGAGTGGGTGGCCACGAACCTCCGTGGCCTGCAGCGGCTCCTGGAACCCCTGGCCCAGCGGATGCTGGCCGACAGCGCCCGGCGCTCGGACGTCCGGCGCAAGGCGCTCGGCGCGCAGATCGGCGTGTTGCTCGGCTACGTGTCGAAGAAGGTGCTCGGCCAGTACGACGTGTTCCTGCCGCCCGACGACGAGGGGCTCCTGTACTTCGTCGGACCGAACCTCGCCGAGGCCGAGCGCCGGTTCGCCCTGCCACCACACGACTTCCGGCTGTGGGTGGCGATCCACGAGGTGACCCATCGCGTGCAGTTCGGCGCCACGGCGTGGCTCCGGGGCTACCTCAACCGGATGGTGAACACCTACCTGGACACCGTGCAGCTCGACACCCGGGAGATGATCGCTCAGCTTCGTCGAGCGCTCGCCGAGGCACGCGGATCCACGGAGTGGCGGAGCGCGAACCTCGTGCTCATGCTCATGACGCCCGAGCAACGCGACCTCTTCCACAAGATGCAGGCGATGATGTCGCTCCTCGAGGGGCACGCCAGCTTCGTCATGGACGAGGTGGCGAAGGGCCACGTCCGCGACCTCGAACGGATGCGGCGGAGCCTGAAGGAACGCCGCGCTGCCTCGGGCCTGGAGCGGACCTTCCAGCGGGCGATCGGGTTCGACTCGAAGATCCGGCAGTACTCGGTCGGTGAGCACTTCGTCCGGGCGGTCCACGAGCGCGCCGGCATGGACACGCTGAACCTCGTGTGGCGCGACGAGGCCAACCTCCCCACGTTCGAGGAGATCGCCGAGCCCGACCGCTGGCTGACCCGCGTCGCCGGACGCTGATGACCCGGCCCCCGGCCGTCGCCCGGGTCCTGCACCGCCTGACGGCCACGGCCCGCGAGCACGGGATGTTCCCGCCTGGGGGAACCGTGCTCGTCGCCGTGTCGGGGGGCCCGGACTCGATGTGTCTCCTCCACGCCCTCGTGGATCTCCGCCGCCTCCTGCGGATCCGGTTGGAGGTGTTCCACTTCGACCACCGCCTCCGCCCGGGTTCCGGCCGGGATGCAGCCTACGTGGCTCGCGCCGCCGAACGGCTCCGCCTGCCCTTCCACCTCCGCGCGGCGGCGACCGCCCCAGGGCCGGGAGCGTCCGTAGAGGACTGGGCACATCGCGCCCGGTTCGCGGCCCTCGCGCTCGCGATGCGCGATGCGGGCGCCACCCGGGCCGCTCTGGGGCATACGCGGGACGATCAGGCCGAGACCGTCCTGATCGCGCTGATCCGAGGGGGTGGCCTCGACGCGCTCGCGGGGCTCCGGCCGGTCCAGGGGCCGTTCGCCCGCCCGCTGCTCGACGTCACCCGCGGGGAGGTCGAGGCGTTCTGCCGCGCCCGGCACCTCCGCCCGCGCCTGGATCCGACGAACCGCGACACCAGGTTGCTGCGCAACGCCGTTCGCCTGCGTGTGTTGCCGGGGATCGAACGCGCGACGGGCCGGGATCCTCGCGCGCCGATGGCCCGGTCGGCCGGATCGCTGCGCCGCGACGCGGACGAGCTCGAGCGTCAGGCAACCGAAGCCCTCGTGGAGTTCCTCGAGGACGCGCCCGACGGCGCGCGGCTGGCCGCGACGGCGCTCGCGTCCCTTCCGGGCGCGATCGGCGCCCGCGTCGCCCGGACGGCTCTGTATCGGTGCGGCATCGTTCCGACCCAGGGCGACATCGACGCGGTCCTGGACCTGGCCGCGGGCAGGCCGGGTCGCCGCCGCCGGCTGACCGGCGGATTGCTGGCCGCGCGCGACAGGGAGTATGTTTCCGTCTCTCGCACTTCCCCCGAGAGCCGGGGATGAAAGGGGGCGCGAGATGGAAGGCCCAGTCGCACTGTCCGATCCTCACGGCGCCGTGCGCCCACACGGGGCCGAGCCGTTCGCCGAGGAGTACGAGCGCCACATCGAGAAGGTCCTCATCACCCGGGACCAGATCGGGATCAAGCTCGCCGAACTCGGAGCGCAGATCACGCGGGACTACGAGGGGAGCGATCCGCTCCTGGTCGGTGTGCTGAAGGGGGCCTTCGTCCTGATGGCCGACCTCGCCCGGCATATCCACATGCCGGTCGAGTTCGACTTCATGGCCGTGGCCTCCTACGGGGCCTCCACCCAGACCTCCGGCGTGGTCCGGATCCTGAAGGACCTCGATCACGACATCGAGGGCCGCCACGTCCTGCTGATCGAGGACATCGTGGACTCGGGCCTCACGCTGAACTACCTACTCAAGAACCTCCGGGGCCGCCGTCCGGCCAGCCTCGAGGTCTGCGCGCTGCTCCACAAGGTGGGGATCCAGCAGGTCCACCTGGACCTGCGGTACGTGGGGTTCGAGATCCCGCCGGAGTTCGTGATCGGCTACGGTCTGGACTTCGCGGAGAAGTACCGGAACCTCCCGTACATCGCCACCTTGAAGCCCGAGGCCTACCGGGACGTCTGATCTGCCCGGAACGGATCGCCCGCCGCGGTGCGTCCAAGCGCCGTGAGACGGTTCGTCCTGCTCGTGCTCCCACTCGCGCTGCTCCTGACCTCCTGCGGCTCGCCCAAGGCCGGGAACGGGACGCAAGACCAGGGGATCCGCGGGATCGTGCTGCTCGGCCCGGTCTGTCCGGTGGAGAGCGTGCAGAGCCCTTGCCCTCCGAGGCCGCTCGTCGACACGAACGTCGAGGTGACGAACGAGCACGGGGACGTCGTCGCGACCGCGACGACGGACCAGGAGGGCCGATTCGTCGTCCACCTCGAGCCCGGCGCCTACTCGGTGTACGCCGTGCTCGTGAGCCCGGGCCCCCCGAGCTCCCATCCGGTGCGGGTCGTCGTGCAGGCGCACGAGTTCGCGCAGGTCAGGGTGCCCGTCGACAGCGGCATCCGGTAACCTGACACCTTCGAGCGGGTCTGGTCGGAACCGGACCCCCTTGCTACCATCGGCGAGGGCCTGGGACGCGGTTCGCGTACCCGGCCCGCTGGCATCTTCCCGAACGGAAAGGAGCGACCCTCCTGGCCTCGCCGCCCGAGTCCCCGTACCGCCGGATCCTCCGGGGGCCGGCCCTGTACATCCTCATCGTGCTGCTCGGGCTGTGGATCTTCGTGCTCGTCGCGAACCGCGGCACGCAGGGGCAGTCGCTGATGTTCAGCCAGTATCAAGGACTGGTCGACCAGGGGAAGGTGCGCACCGCCACCTTCATGGAGGGCGACCAGAAGATCCGCGGCGAGCTCACCGACGGCTCCTCCTACGAGGTCGCGTACCCCTCGGCCACGCAGGAGTCCCTCATCAAACAGCTGCAGGCCGCGAGCGTCGAGGTGAACGTCGATCCGCAGAAGGGCTCGGCGCTCCTCGGCTTCGTCGTGCAGCTGATCCCAGTGATCCTCATCATCGGGGCGTTCATCTGGATCATGAACCAGTCCCAGGGCGGCGGTGGGCGCGTGATGCAGTTCGGCAAGGCCCGGGCCAAGATGGTCACGAAGGACCAGCCGAAGACGACCTTCACCGACGTGGCCGGCGTGGACGAGGCCATCGAGGAGCTGCAGGAGGTCAAGGAGTACCTGCAGAACCCGGCCAAGTTCCAGGCCATGGGGGCCAAGATCCCCAAGGGGGTCCTGCTGTTCGGGCCGCCGGGGACGGGCAAGACCCTCCTGGCGCGGGCGGTGGCCGGCGAGGCCGGCGTGCCGTTCTACTCGATCAGCGGCTCGGACTTCGTGGAGATGTTCGTGGGGGTCGGCGCCGCACGGGTCCGCGACCTGTTCGAGCAGGCGAAGGCGAACGCGCCGGCCATCGTGTTCATCGACGAGATCGACGCCGTCGGACGCCACCGCGGCGCCGGCATGGGCGGCGGTCACGACGAGCGTGAGCAAACCCTGAACCAGTTGCTGGTCGAGATGGACGGCTTCGACGTCCACGGCGGCGTCGTGCTGATCGCGGCGACCAACCGTCCGGATGTGCTTGACCCGGCGTTGCTGCGTCCCGGCCGTTTCGACCGCCAGGTGGTGGTGCCACTGCCGGATATTCGCGGCCGTGAACAGATTCTGATGGTGCACATGCGCAAGGTGCCGATTGCCCCGGA
>DASWAT010000052.1:0-17548 GCA_036390995.1 Actinomycetota bacterium
CCGGTGGCGGAGAGGAACAGCGGGTAGGCGGCGGCCGCGGCCGCGAGCAGCAGGGACCCGACGGCAAGAGCGGCGAACAGTCCCGGGAAGCGGAGCATCGCGAACGGTGCCTTCCGCCACAGCGGGTCGACACCGCCACGACCTGCGTTCGTCGCGTCCCCCACTCATCCTCCCGGCAGCGCGCGCCATCGCCCTGGGCTCTGGGCCCAGAGCATGCTCTGACCGGTTGTACGCAAAGGCTAGGCGACCCGGCGTGACCGAGCATGACGGAGGTGCAACGGACGGCGCACCCGGGGCCCTCCACCCACCCGCGCGAGCTCCTCTCTCACCTGGGCGTCGATGTCGGTCGCGGCGTCCGCGTACCGGTCGAGGTCCTCCCAGGAGACGAACCGGATCGGTCGGGGGGCCGGCGGCGGCGCTTCGGGCTCGCCATGCGGAGGCCGGAGCGGCTCGGGACGTCCGACCCACGCCTCGTAAGCCGCCTGCACGCAGCGCCGGATCGACTCATTCAGATCGGACACCCGCTGCCCTCCGGATCCCGCTACGGACATTCTGCAAGATGTCGCCTCGGAGCGGTAGGGCCGCCTACGATGGCCGCGTGAGCGAGGATCGGCCGATGGATACGGAAGAGTTCGAACGGTGGCGTGGGGAAGCCGATCGCGCCCTCGAGGGCGGTCGCCTGCAGGCCGCGGCGGGGCTGCACAACTGGGCCTGCTTCGCGGCAGAGCAGGCGGCACAGCTGGCGATGAAGGCGCTCCTGCACGGTCTGGGACGCGGGCCGTCCGGTATCCACTACGGCGAGTCCGATGCGGCCGAAGCCCTCGGCGACGCGGAGGCCGTCCTCCGGTTCGTCGACGAGACCTGGGGTGGGCTCCGTGGCTGACGCCCTCGCGGAGCGGAGGTCGGAGCGCGAACGGCTGATCGGGATGGCGCGAGCGTTCGTCGACGATCTCGCCGAGCGCATCCCGATCGTCGCTGCGGCCGTCGTGGGCTCCGTCGCGCGCGGCGACTTCAACGTGTGGAGCGACGTCGATCTCGTCGTCGTCTGCGAGCAGCTTCCGCAGCGCGCGCCCGACCGCGGAGCCCTGCTCGCCGAGCGCGCCCCCGCCGGTTTCCAGATCATCGGCTTCACGCCCGAGGAGTTCCGCGTGGCGCTCGCCAGAGAGAACCGGCTGGCGAGAGAAGCGGTCGACAAGGGCATCGCGTTGGCGGGAGCCGAGTTCTTCGGGTCCGCCTGACGCGATCCTCGCTGGCCTAGCAGTCGGCGGGCTCGCCGTCGGGCGAGTTCGGTGTGGTGACGAAGGCCGTTTCGCCGGGCTTGACCATGCCGAGGCACTCGCGCGCCAGCCGCTCCAGCTCCGCGGGGTCGCGCAGGCGGGAGATCTGCGTCTGCAACCTCGCGTTCGCGTCCTCGAGCAGCTGCGTCTGACGCTCGAGGTCGGCGATCTGCGCGCGCTGGGACAGGGATGCGCGGGCCGGACCGAGGCTCAGCAGCACGAGGAGGGACAGCGCGGCGATCAGGAACGCCGCCCGCCCGGTGAGGCGGATCTGGGAGCCCGATGCCGCCTCCGTGCGAACGGTCATCGCCCGCCCCGTCGGATGGCCGAGCCTCCCGCGTAGCGAGCCGAATCGCCCAGCTCCTCCTCGATCCGGAGCAGGCGGTTGTACTTCGCGACCCGCTCGGTTCGAGCCGGTGCCCCGGTCTTGATCTGGCCGGCGCCGAGGGCCACCGTGAGATCGGCGATCGTGGTGTCCTCGGTCTCGCCGGAGCGATGAGAGACCACCCGCCCGTACCGCTCGTCGGCGGCCTGGCGCATGACGTCCATCGTCTCAGTGAGCGAGCCGATCTGGTTCAGCTTGATGAGGATGGCGTTCGCGACGCCCTCGCGGATCCCCCTCGCGAGCCGCTCGGGGTTCGTGACGAAGATGTCGTCGCCGACCATCTGGACGCGACCGCCGAGCTCGTGTGTGAGCGAGGCCCAGCCCTCCCAGTCGTCCTCGGCCAGACCGTCCTCGAGCGACACGACGGGGAAGGAATCGATCAGGCCGCGGTAGAACCCGACCATGTCGGCCGAGGTGCGGTCCCTGCCCTCCAACCGGTACGCGCCGTCGCGATAGATCTCTGACGAGGCGGGATCCATGGCCAGGGCGATCTCGTCACCCGGCTCGAGGCCGACCTTCGCGATCGCCTCGACCATGACGGACAGCGCCTCGGCCGCGGTTCCGATCTCCGGGGCGAACCCGCCCTCGTCGCCGACGCCGGTGGCCAGGCCCCGCTCCTTCAGGAGGGCCTTCAGGGCGTGGTAGGTCTCGGCGCACCACCGCAGCGCCTCCGAGAACGACGCCGCGCCGACCGGCATCAGCATGAACTCCTGCAGCTCGAGCTCGTTGTCGGCGTGCACGCCGCCGTTGATCACGTTCATCATCGGCGTGGGAAGCAGGTGGGCGGCCGGGCCGCCGAGGTAGCGGTACAGCGGCAGCCCCAGGTCGTTCGCAGCCGCGTGCGCGACGGCGAGCGAGACGCCGAGGATCGCGTTCGCCCCGAGGTTCGACTTGCCCGCCGTGCCGTCGAGATCGAGCAGCGCGGCGTCGAGCGCCCGCTGCTCGAGGGCGTCCATCCCGGCGACCGCCGGCCCGATCACCGTGACCACGTTCTCGACCGCGCGCAGGACGCCCTTGCCGCCGAACCTCGCGGCGTCGCCGTCCCGCAGCTCGAGGGCCTCGTGCTCGCCGGTGGAGGCTCCCGATGGAACGGCGGCTCGGCCGAACGCCCCGTCCTCGAGCAGCACGTCTACCTCGATCGTGGGGTTCCCTCGCGAGTCGAGGATCTCGCGCGCTGTGACGGAAGCGATCGCAGGCATGGGGACCCGATCGTACAACGCTGCGGGACAGATCGGCGGCGATCCGTCCCGCGCGAGAGGGCCGGACTAGCTCTCGGGCTCCGGCGGCGCGGGCGTCTCGCCGGCATCGGGCAGGACCACCGTCCGGCCGGTCTCCGGCAGGATCACCACGCGGTGCCGGCCGGCTGCCTTCGCCTCGTACAGCGCCATGTCGGCACGGGCCACGAGACGCTCGGTGGGCTCGCGGAAGTCCCACTCCGCCACGCCGATCGAGCAGCGCGCCTCGGGGACCGAGTCCCGGAGCCGCTGCACGATCGTGGCCGCCATGTCGAGGGGGCAGCCGGGCAGGAGGATCCCGAACTCGTCCCCGCCGATCCGGGCCAGGATGTCACTCGCGCGCAGCTGGTTCTGCCAGGTGGCGGCGACCTCCTTCAGCAGGCGGTCGCCGGCCTGGTGGCCGTTCGTGTCGTTGAAGCCCTTGAAGTCGTCCAGGTCGAGCAGCGCGACGGCCACCGGGCGGCCATCGCGGGTGGCACGAACCAGCGCGCCGGACAGCTCCTCGTCCCACGCACGGCGGTTCGCCGCGCCGGTGAGCGGGTCGGTGCCCGCCAGCACCTGCAGCCGGGAGGTCTGGTGGCGCAGCCCCTGGAAGAAGCGGTAGACGAACACCGCGATCCCGCCGCCCGCCGCCACCAGCGTCAGGAGGCGGATCCAGTCGCGGGAGTCGCCGTGCGCCGTGACGACCGGCATGCCGAGCACGACGGCCGCTCCCGCCACCACGACCACAAGCTCCCGGGGCCGCCCGAAGATGGCCACCCAGAAGACCGGCAGCAGCGCGAGCTGTGCGTACGAGGAGTGCAGGCCGCCGGTCGCACCCTGCACGAGGTAGATCACGCCCAGGTACGTGAGCGGCGCCAGCACGTGCAGCACCGTGGGGATCTTGTTCCAGGGGATCACGAGGATGGCCACGACGGCGGCCGCGGTGAGCGTGGAGGCCCGCTGGATCACCCCGGGGTCGATGCCGGGAGCGTCGCGCATGGCCAGGGACAGGAAGCCCAGGAGGACGGCCCCGACGAGGCTCCCCACCTGACGGAACAGGCCCTCACGCGACAGCGGGTCGGTTCGCCCTCGGAAGGATCGAGGCTCTGCATGCACCGTGGTCATCCGGTCCCCTCACTAGTCACCGCCACTCACGGCGGACCGCTCACACGTGTTATCGGCGCATCGGACACCGAAGCCTGAGCGCTCGGGTGACGGATTTCCCACGACCACACGCTACCGACGGATCCGTTCCCCCATCTGGGGGAGACCGATCGCAGCACGCGCCGGCCGGGGGAACGCGGAGGGCGAGCGAGGTCAGCGCGCCCGGCGGAACAGCCGGCGGATCTCGGGCTCCGGCATCGCGTCGAGATCAATGCCCTCCTCGCGGACCATCGCCATGAAGCGCTCGTACCGCTCGGCGAAGCCGTGGATCGTCCGGCGGAGGGCGCTCTCGGCGTCCACACCGAGCTTGCGCGCCACGGCGACCGTGGCGAACAGCACGTCGCCGATCTCCTCCTCGGCGTTGTCCGCATCGGTGTGGTGCTCGAGCTCGTCGACCTCCTCCTTCAGCGCCTCGAGCGCGCTGCCGGCGGATCGCCACTCGAAGCCCCAGCCGGCCGCCCGGCGCTGGACCTTTGCCGCGCGCGCAAGCGCCGGGAGCGTGGGCGGGATGTCCTCCTCCACGCCCTTCGGCCCCTTCTCCTCGGCCTTGATCCGCTCCCAGTTCACGAGCACCTCGTCGGCGCCGGAGACCTCGACCTCGCCGAACACGTGGGGGTGGCGGCGGATCAGCTTCTCCACGATCGCCTGGGCGACGTCGTCCACGTCCCAAGAACCCTCGTCCGCCGCCATCTGCGCGTGGAACGCCACCTGCAGCAGCACGTCGCCGAGCTCCTCGCGCAGGCGATCGCGATCGTCGGCATCGATCGCCTCGAGTACCTCGTGGGTCTCCTCCAGGAGGTGACGGGCGAGCGAGCGATGCGTCTGCTCGGCGTCCCAGGGGCAGCCACCGGGTCCGCGGAGCCTGGCCATCACCCGGATCAGATCGAGCAGCCGCACGCCCTCCTGGCTGGACGGCACCGCGCCGGTCGGAACGTGAGCGAGCGGATCGCCGGGCGTACCCGTCGCGGTCACGGCGTTGCGGAGGCGGTGGCGCTCGGCGCGGGCGCCTGCGAGTCCGTGGCGGTGCTGCGGACCGGCACGACCTGCCCGTTGGTGCGGTCCAAGCGCCCGTACTTCGGGTTCACCGAGATGTCGGCGTTCACCAGCCGCTGCTGCAGCCACTGAGTGAAGATCTGGCCCTGGAGCGGGCCGATCAGCTGATCGCGGACCTGGCTGAGCGGCTGAAGGGTGCGGCTGACGAGCTCGATCACGTGCCACCCGAACTGGCTCTTTACCGGCGGGCTGATCTGGCCGGGCTGCAGCTTCAGCGTAGCCTGCACGAAGTCGGGGTCGTAGCTCTGCTCGAACGTGGATAGCGAGATCGTGCCGAGATCCCCCCCGTTCTGGGCCGAGGCCGTGTCCGTCGAGTACTTCTTCGCCAACTCGCCGAAGATCTTCGGCGTGACCTGCTGCTCGATGCGCTTGGCCTCCGCCTGCGTCTTGACCAGGATGTGCTTCACGTCGAGCTGGGTGAAGCTGGCGAGCTGCTGCTGGTACAGCTGCTGGAGCTGCGCCTGCGTGACCTGGTCGGCGGCCACCGCCTTCTGGACCTCGTTGAACAGGAGCAGCCGGCGGGCCAGGGAGGTCAGGTCGCCGCGGGTCATCCCGGCGGCTTTCAGCTGGGTGTCCAGCTGCTTCGCGCCGCCGAGGTTGGCCTCGAGCTGGGCGAGCGCGTTCGTGACGCTGGTTTGCGGAACCGTCACGTCGTGGCTCTGCGCGTACCCTTTCACCAGGTCCTCTTGGATCAGGTTCGAGAGCGTGAAGCGCGCACATGCCGCGTCGGCGGTCTCCCCCGCGGTCGGCGTGCCGCCGCATGTCTGCTGGGACAGCCCGGCGAGGAACCGGAAGAACACGACGTCCTGCGCCAGCTGGTCGTCGGAGATCACCGAGCCGTCCACCGTGGCTGCGGGGGGTTTCGCCGAGCTGCACGCGGCTGTGACGAGCGCCAAGAGGAACACGGGAACGAGGAAGCGGAGGGAACGACGCATTCAGCGCGCGATGGTAACAGAGGGAGCTTCCGAACCCGTGGCACCCGTGGCCGCAAGCAGCGCGCGCTCGACCCACGCGGGCAGGTCCGCCGAGGCCACCCGCTCGGGAAGGAGGTTCAGCGTGGCGGTGGTCCGGTGGTACGACCCGCCCGGGACGACGAGCGGCAGCTCGATCTCCTGCGCCTCGGTCAGCCGGAGTTGCTTGACCCGGACCTGCTTCCGGTAGGTGGCAACCTCGTGGGCGTCGAGTCGCTCGCACGTCAGACGGAGCGAAGCCACCGCCAGCAGCGTCTCGACCTCCAGCGGCAGCTGGCCGAACCGGTCGGCGGCCTCCGCGCGGACCTCCGCCAGGCGCTCGTGGTCGCCGGCCGTGGCGACGTTGCGGTAGAGCTCCAGGCGGAGCGCCTCCTGGCCCACCCAGCCGACCGGGATGAACGCCTTCACCGGCAGGTCAACCCGGATCTCTTTCTCCACCGGGGTCGGCTCGCCCCGCATCTCGGCCACCGACTCGCGGAGCAGCCGGGCGTAGGTGTCGAAGCCCACCGCCGCGATGTGGCCGTGCTGCTCGGCCCCCAGGACGTTGCCGGCGCCGCGGATCTCGAGGTCCCGGAGCGCGATCTGGAACCCGCTGCCGAGCGCCGTGTGCCGGCTGATCGTGGACAGGCGCTCGTGCGCCTCCTCGGTGAGGCTCTGGGCCGGCGGGAAGAAGAAGTAGGCGAAGGCGCGCTCGTTCGAGCGGCCGACCCGGCCGCGCAGCTGATACATCTGCGACAGGCCCAGCCGGTCGGCCCGGTCCACGACGAGCGTGTTCGCCGTGGGCACGTCCAGGCCCGACTCGATGATCGTCGTGCAGATCAGGACGTCGGCGTCGCGGTCCCAGAACCGGATCATCTGCTTCTCGAGCAGCTCCTCGTCCATCTGGCCGTGGGCGATCACGAGGCGCGCCTCGGGCAGCTGCTCCGCGATCCAGGCCGCTCGGCGGTCCAGGGTGGCGACGCGGTTGTGGACCCAGAACACCTGGCCGCCTCGGAGCAGCTCGCGTCGGACCGCGCCGAGCGCGAGGTCCTCGGCGTAGGGACCGACGTACGTGAGCACGGGCTGGCGGTCCTCGGGCGGCGTGTCGACCACGCTCATGTCGCGGATGCCGGTGAGCGCCATCTCGAGCGTGCGCGGGATCGGCGTGGCGGTCATCGTCAGCACGTCGACGTGGGCGCGGAACTTCTTCAGCTGCTCCTTGTGCGCCACGCCGAACCGCTGCTCCTCGTCCACCACGAGGAGCCCGAGGTCCCTGAACCGGATGTCCCCCGACAGGAGCCGGTGGGTGCCCACCACCACGTCGACCCGTCCGGCACGCAGGTCCTCGATCACCCGGCGCTGCTCGGCGGGCGAGAGGAACCGCGACAGCATCGCCACCTTCACGGGGAACGCCGAGAACCGCTCCGAGAACGTCACCGAGTGCTGCTCGGCCAGCAGGGTGGTCGGCACCAATACGGCCACCTGCTTGCCCTCCATCACCGCCTTGAACGCCGCGCGAACCGCGATCTCGGTCTTCCCGTAGCCGACGTCGCCGCAGATCAGGCGGTCCATCGGCTTGGGCCGCTCCATGTCACGTTTCACCTCATCGATGGCCGAGACCTGGTCGTGCGTCTCCGCGAACGGGAAGGCATCCTCCATCTCGCGCTGCCACGGGGTGTCGGGACCGAACGCGTGACCGTCCACGCTCATACGGACCGAGTACAGCCGGACGAGCTCGCCGGCCATGTCCTTCACCGCGCGCTTGACCCTGCCGGTGGCGCGGACCCAGTCGTTCGTGCCGAGGCGCGTGAGACGAGGCTCCTCGCCGCCGAGGTACTTCGCCACCATGCCGACCTGGTCGGTCGGCACCGAGAGCCGGTCCCCCGCCGCGTACTCGAGGACCATGTAGTCGCGCTCGGCCCCGGCCACCGCGCGCCGCCGGACGCCGATGAACCGTCCGACGCCGTGGACCCTGTGCACGGCGAAGTCGCCAGGCTGCAGCTCCAGCGCGAGGGCGTCGGCCCGCCGCTTCGTGATCCGCGGCGCGATCCGGGTGTGCCGGCGGGTCCCGAACAGGTCCTCCTCGGTGGCCACGGCGAGCCTTCCGGGCGCGAACACGAAGCCACCGGCCAGGTCGGCCTCGGCCGCCGAAGCCATCGCGCGCACGTCGCCGTCGAGACCGAGCCCCTGCTCGGCCACGACCTCGCGAGCCCGCTCGAGGCTGCCGTGTCCGGCCGCGGTCACCATCACCCGGTAGCCCCGGCCGGCGAGGTCGGTCAGCCGCTGGGCGATCTCGGGCGCGTTGCCCTGCGCGGTGCCCCACCCCTCGAGCCCGAGGTCGATGCCCTCGGCGAACTCGGTGAGGTGCAGCCGCGTCCGTCCCTCCAAGACCTCATCGAGCGGCCGGAGCACGGCGGGCCCCGGCCACCCGGAGGCCTCGGCCAGCTGCGCCGCCTCCTCCACCGCCTGCCGCGCCCGGTCGAGCGTCCGCCGGGCCTGGGACAGGACCGCCCACGAGCCGCGAGGCAGCAGATCGGCGATCGTGGGGAGCTCGTCGAAGAGAAGCGGCGCGAGCCCTTCCATCCCTTCGAAGGCAAGACCGTCGCCGAACCGAGTGAGGGCGTCGCGGAACCGGTCGGCGAACCGGGGCGCCAGCCGCTCCGCGCGTTCGCGGAGCTCTGGGGTCGGGGGCAGCTCGCGGACCGGGTGGATCTGGACGCGCGGTATCCGCTCGGTCGACAGCTGCGTCGCCGGGACGAACTCGCGCAGGGACTCGACGTCGTCGCCGAACAGCTCCACGCGCACCGGCCGCCGCGCCGTGCCGGGGAAGACGTCGACGATCCCGCCGCGGACGGCGAACTCGCCGCGGTGCTCGACCACCTCGGAGCGGACGTAGCCGAGATCCACCAGCCGCTCGGCGAGGCCGTCGGATACAACGACCGACCCGGGTTCGATCACGAGGGGCTCGTGCATGCCGAGCGAGGGGACGAGCCCGGTGAGCGCCGCATGCGCCGGCGTCACGAGGACGAACGGACCCGTTGCCCGGCGGAGCGCCCTCGCCGACTCGGCGCGCCGGGAAGCGGTCTCGGGGCTCGGGCTGATCCCCTCGTACGGCAGGGCCTCCCACGCAGGGAACATCGCCGCCCGCTCGGGCCCGAGGAACGCGCGAACCCCGTGGGCCAGCGTCTCGGCCTCGCGAGGGCCGGGTGCGACGGCGAGCACCGGCGAGTCGAGGGCGCGAGCCAGCGCCGCGAGCAGGACGTCCGCGCCTGCCTCGGCCCGGGCGACGATGGGGCGGGCGCGCTCCACCAGGAGCCGTTCGAACGGCTCCGAGCCGATCAGCACGTCGAGCACGAGCTCCAGCACCACACGGCCTCCACCGGGCAGCACGAAGAGGCCTCGTCGCGCGGCGACGGGGCCTTGGCCGATCAGTCTAGCGAGGGCCGGGGCGGTTGAAGCGATCCTGCGTGGCGGCCAGGCCTTCGCGAACCAGCGAGAGCACGGCGTCGGCCGCGTCGTCCACGAGGATGGCGACGTCGGCCACCAGCCGCTTCGGGAACGGTTCGAGGACGTAGTCGACCGGATCCTGACGCCCGGGCGGTCGCCCGATCCCCAGCCGGACGCGATGGAAGTCCGGCGTTCGCAGCCCGCTCACGAGCGAGTCCAGACCGTGGTTCCCGGCGGTGGAGCCCCCGACCTTCACACGGATCGCCCCGAACGCCAGGTCGAGGTCGTCGTGGACCGCGATCACGTGATCGGACCGGACGTCGTGCTTCTTCGCCAGCGAGGCGTAGACGGGACCCGACTCGTTGTAGTACCGCTGCGACTTCGCGAGCAGGACGCGCTCCCCCCCCTCGCGGATCTCGGCGACATCGACGGGGAGGAACCGAGCCTTGCGGAAGCGCTCGCCGGCGCGGCGGGCCAGCTCGTCCACGGTCATCCGGCCGAGGTTGTGACGGGTGCGTTCGTACCGCTCTCCGGGGTTGCCGAGGCCCGCGACGATCCAGGTCATGGCGCGAGCGGCGGTTCCGGCCGGCTCGGCACGGGTGCCATGGGCCGGCTAGCCCTCGCCGCCCTCCTCGGCGGGAGCCCCCTCGGCCGTGGCACCCTCGGCGGCCTCCTCGGCCGTGGCACCCTCGGCCTCGGCGAGCGCCGCCTCGGCCGCTTCCTCCTCGACGACCCGGACCTGCGGGGTCACGACCGCGAGGACGCTCTCGTCGGCCGGGGTGAGGATGGTGACGCCCTTCGGGATGGCAAGGTCGCCGACCTTCAGCGAGTCGCCGACCTGCAGCTGCGAGATGTCGGCCTCGACCGAGTCCGGCACGTCCTGGGGGAGGCACTCGACGTGCAGGTCCCACAGGTGGTGCTCGAGCACCCCGCCGGACTTGACCCCCGGCGACTCCCCGACCACCTGCACCGGAACGTCGACGGTCACCGCGACGTCGCGGCGGACCGCGAGGAAGTCGACGTGGAGCACCTGGCCGCGGACGTAGTCGCGCTGGATCTCGCGGGGCAGCGCTAGATGATCCTTCCCGTCGACCAGCAGGTCGATCAGGACGTTGCCGCCGGCGCCGGTGTGAAGGATGTGGAACAGCTCCTTGGCGTCGACCGAGAGGGACACCGGTTCCATGCCGTGCCCGTAGAGGATCGCCGGCACCCGACCGGCGGCGCGCAGCTTCCTGGCTACGCCCTTGCCGCTGCCGTCCCGCTTCTCGCCGATGAGCTTCTGTTCCGCCATCCCTGATACCTCCGGGCGGACAGTGTACCGGCCGGGAGGCTCACGGACCGTCGACGGCCGGTGGACCGTAGTCCGAACGACCCTTCGCGCTCCGCGACGGCGCCGGGCGGGCTAGAGCTGGTTGTCGCCGCGGAAGATCTCGGAGACGCTCGTGTCCTCGAACACCGCCCGGAGCGCGTCGGCGATGAGCGGAGCGATCGACAGGATCCGGAGCTTGTCGAACTGCTTCTCCTCGGGTATCGGCATGGTGTTCGTGACCACGACCTCGCGGATCGGCGCCTCCTCGAGGAGCTGCACGGCCTTGCCCGAGAGCACCGGGTGCGTGGCCGCCGCGTAGATCGGTCCGGCTCCCTGCTGCGCGAGTGCCGTGGCGCCCTTCGCCACCGTGCCGGCCGTGTCGATCATGTCGTCCACGAGCACGCACGGGCGGCCGTCGACCTCGCCGACCACGGCCATCTCCTCGATCTTGTTGGCCTCCTTGCGGGATCGCCGCTTGTACAGGAACGCCAGGTCCGCGTGGAGGTACTCGCGGAGCTTCTCGGCGGTCTTGATGCGGCCGGCGTCGGGCGCCACCACCACGACGTCCTCGTCGTGCAATCCGAGCACGTTCGTGAGGTAGTCCGACAGGATCGGCAGCGCCGTCAGATGGTCGAAGGGGAAGTCGAAGTAGCCCTGGATCTGCCCGCTGTGCAGGTCGACCGAGACGACCCGGTCGGCGCCGGCAACCGAGATGAGATCGGCGACCAGCTTGGCCGAGATCGGCTCGCGTGCCAACCCCTTCTTGTCCTGCCGCGAGTAGCCGTAGTACGGCACGACCGCCGTGATGCGCTTCGCGCTGGCCCGCTTCATGGCATCGAGCAGCACGAGGTGCTCCATGATCGACTCGTTCACCGGGTCGGCGTGCGTCTGGATCACGAACACGTCGCTCCCGCGGACGCTCTCCTCCGACCGAACGTAGATCTCGCCCGATGCGAACCGGGAGATCTTGCAGGGGGACAGCTTGATGCCGAGGTGCTCGGCGATCTCGGCGGCCAGCGCGGGGTGCGTGGTCCCCGAGAACAGCATCATCCGCTTCTTCGTGACGATCTCCACCGTCAGTGCTCCCCCTCGTGCTTGGCCTTCCCTGTGCCCTTGGCCCTGGCCTCGGCGTCCTTCCGGTCGCGGTAGCCCTTGACGATCCGTTGCTCGGATCGCTCGACGGCGAGCGCGCCTGCCGGCACGTCCTTCGTGATCACCGACCCCGCCCCCGTCACCGCGCGATCTCCCACCTCGACCGGTGCCACGAGCATCGTATCCGAACCGATCCGCACGTCGTCGCCGATGATCGTCCGGTGCTTCTCGTACCCGTCGTAGTTCACGGTGACCGTGGCCGCGCCGACGTTCGTGCCTTTCCCGATCGTCGCATCGCCCACGTACGTGAGGTGCGGGACCTTCGAGCCCTTCCCCACGCTCGAGGCCTTGATCTCGACGAACGTCCCGGCCTTCGCACCCTCGTCCAGGACCGTGCCGGGCCGGAGCGAGGCGTAGGGACCGACGTCGGCTCGTCGGCCGATCCGCGACTCCCGCACCACCGAGAACTGGACCGTCGCGCCGGAGGCCACCCGCGAGTCCACGATCCGGCTCCCCGGTCCGATCCGACAGTCGGCACCGATCCGCGTCGTCCCCTCCAGGAACGTCATCGGCAGGATCACCGTGTCCCGTCCGATCCGCACGTCGGCGTCGATGTACGTGGACGCCGGGTCCAAGATCGTCACACCGCTCGACATGTGCCGCTCGTTGATCCGCTGCCGGAGCATCGCCGAGAAGCGGGCGAAGTCCCTCCGCGAGTTCGGCCCCATCAGGCCGCCGGTGTCGACCTTCACCGCCGAGACCCGCTCGCCCTTGCCCAGCAGGATGGGGAACACCTCGTTCAGGTAGTGCTCCCTCTGCTTGTTCTCGCGACCCACCAGCGGGAGTGCCTTGAACAGGTCGTCGCGCCGGAACGCGAACACGAGGGCCGACACCTCGTGCAGCTTCCGGAGCTCGGGTGGCGCGTCGGTGCCCTCCACGATGTCCACCAGGCGGGTGCCATCGCGGACGATACGCGCGTAGCCGCCGGGCTCGTCGACGTCGGCCGTGAGGATCGACGCGGCCGAGCCGGTCCGCCGATGCGTGGCCAGCAGGCGACGTACGTCCTGCGGTGTCACCGGATCGAAGTCACCCCCCACCACGAGGACCTCGCCCGCCTTCCCCACCGCGCGTTCGGCTTGCAGCACGGCGTGCCCAGTGCCGAGCGGCTCGCCCTGATGCACGAACACCGGCTCGGGCGCGATCCCCCACGAGCGGACCGCCTCCTCGACCTCGTTCGCGCCGTTCGAGACGACGATCACGATCGTCGAGGGGCGTGCGGCGAGCGCGTTCTGGAGGGCATGCCACAGGAGCGGGCGACCGCACACGGGGTGCAGGACCTTCGGGAGCTTGGACTTCAGCCGCTTGCCCTTCCCGGCCGCGAGCACCACTGCGGCCAGCGGGCGAGGCGAGGTCGTCTGGGGCACCGGCATCCTTGGCTCGAGGGCCCCTCTTTCTACCGAGGCGAGACGGCCCATGGCAAGAGCGCCGCTCGCGGACCGAGCGGCCTCCGCTTCCGTTCCGGGGGGAGGAGTCGAACCTCCATCGAGGGCTCCAAAGGCCCGCGTCTTACCGTTAGACGACCCCGGACCCGTCCTCGATCATCGCACACGCGAGCGCCCCGCCCGTCGCGTCAGCGTCCGGGTGGAGGGCCCGACGCGATCACGGCGCCGGGGAACGCGGCCGCGATCGATGTCGCGTGCCCCCGGGTCCGGGCCAGCCCGACCACCGACGAGCCGCTCCCGCTCATCACCGCCCCGAGCGCCCCCTCGGCCAGGAGATCGCGCTTCGCCTTGCCGACGGCGGGATGGCGGGCGAACACCGACGGTTCCAGGTCGTTGAAGAGCAGCGGGCCGAGCGTCTCCGCGTCGCCGGCCTCGGCGGCATCCAGCAGCGGCTGGGGATCGGGTCCGGTGGGACCGCGGTCCTCGTCCCACCATCGGTACGCATCGGGCGATCGGATCCCGAAGTCGAACGTCACGAGGACCCACCACAGCTTCCCCACCGAGGCGGCAGCGGTCCGTTCCCCCCGCCCGTGCATCAGCACGGGGTGTCCGGCCAGCATGGCGGGGACGTCGGAGCCGACGCGCGCGCCGATGTCGGCGAGGGTGGCCTCGTCGATGCCGCACCCCCACAGCTCGTTCAGGGCGGAGATGGCGGCGGCGGCGTCGGCGCTTCCGCCGCCGAGCCCGGCGGCGACCGGGATGCGCTTGTCGATCTGGATCGACGCGCCGCCGGACGGATCGCAGACGCCGGCGAGGGCCAGGGCGCCGACGAGCGCGAGGTTCAGCCCGCCCGGCGGCACCTTGCCCGTCAGATCGGCCGCGCCCCGCACGTCCACCTTCAAGGAATCGGCGACCCGGACCGTCACCACGTCGGCGAGGTCGATCGGCAGCACGAGGCTCTCCAGGTCGTGGTAGCCGTCCTCGCGAGCGCGGAGCACCCGCAGGAACACGTTCACCTTCGCGTGCGCCTCGCGCCGGACCACGCGCCGTGGGCTCATCGCCGCGACTCCGCGAGTGGCACTCCTTCACGGACCAGAGCCTCCGCGATCCGGGCGAAGTCCTCGAGCGCGAGATCCTCGGGGCGGGTGCTGGGGTCCACCCCACCCGTCTTCAGGATCCGCGTCGCCAGCACGGGTTCCAGGCCGAGCCGGCGAAGGGCGTTCGTCATGGTCTTCCGGCGCTCGCCGAACGCCTCTTCGATCACCAGGAACAGCACGTCCGGGTCGGCGTTCACCGGCGGTGCCTGCGGCGTGAGACGCACCAGGACCGACCCCACCTTCGGGCGCGGCCAGAACACCTCGGGGGGGATCCGCCGGACCAGAGCGGCCCGCGCCCGGTACGCCACCCGAAGGCTCACGGCACCGTAGGCCTCGTCGCCCGCCGATGCCACGAGGCGGTCCCCGACCTCGCGCTGGATCACCACGACGTACTCGCGGATCCGGGGGACCCGTTCGAGCATGTCGAGGAGCAGCGGGACGGCGATGTTGTAGGGGAGGTTCGACACCATCTTCCAGTCACCCTCCCCGAGCACCGCGTCCCAGTCCACCCGCAGTGCGTCGCCGGCCTCCTGCCGGACGTTCGGGTACGGCGCCAGCACCTCCGCGAGGGCGTCGGCGAGGGCCCGGTCGAACTCGAGCGCCACCACCTCCGCGCCGGCGGCGGCGAGCGGCACCGTGATCGATCCGAGGCCGGCCCCCACCTCCACCACCCGGTCGCCCGGCCCGACCCCCGCATCCGACACGATCGCCCGAGCCAGGTTCGGGTCTGCCAGGAAGTTCTGCCCGAGGGTCTTCGAAGGCCGGATCCCGTGACGCCGGGCGAGCGCCTTCAGCGCCGAGCGTCCCGGCCCGCTACCACGAGATCCGGACGTCGATGACGCCGGTGCCGAGGGAGGCGAGACGGGAGAACGCCTCGGGCGAGAGGTCGATGACGCGCCCGCCGAACGGTCCACGGTCGTTGATCACCACCCTAACCGACTTGCCGTTCGCCAGGTTCGTCACGGTCACCACGGTGCCGTACGGGAGCCACGGGTGGGCGGCGGTCAGCCCGGACCCCGGCGCGTAGTACCACGATGCCTGGCCCGCCTCGGTGCCGGCCGTGGCCGCGCTCGAGCGACCGACCTCGTGGCGTTCGGGGACCGCGGATTCCACTACCTGCCGGGAGACGAGGGTCTTCGACACGAGCTTCCCGTTCACCCAGCGAACCCGGAACACCTCGAGCATCGAGCCGGGCCGGCCCGACTGGGCGATGCGGACGTGGCCCGGCGGCAGGTCGCTCGAGTAGGTGGTGACGGTGCCGAACGGGATCGCCGCGACCACCCGATGCATGGCCTGGGTCACCTTGTCGAAGGTGACCGTGGCGTTCCGGTGAAGGGGGGCCTGGAGTGATGGATGGACGCGATCGTTACCGTCGGGCCGGATCCCCATGGCCGAGAGGAGTTCCCGAACCGTGGTCGCATCCGTGAGCACGTCGTGGTCCTTCCCCCGTACGACGACCCGTGCATCCACGATCCGGGATGGCCCGACGGAGTCCGCGGAGAACCCCGCCTCGGTGGACTGGGCCATCAGCTTCGCGAACGGCCCGTCCACTCCTTCCATCACCCAGACCCCCACATCCCGCGACGAGGTCTGGGGGAGCAAGGTGGAGGACGAACCGGTGTCCACCACCACGGTCATCCCGTCGGCGAGCGGCGTCGCCGGCGGGGGCTCCACGAGAACCCCGCCGCTCAGAGCGATCCCCTGGGTGTCCAGGAGCTCGCCCACGTTCGCGGACAGCGTGCGCACGGCTTCGGGCCGGCCGTTCACCACGAGGGTGACGTTCTTGACCAGCGCGAGATAGAGGAACCCGGCCGCCATCAACCCGGCGGCGAGCGTGACGTTGCCGATCGCCTTCCGGATCCGCAGCCTGCGGACCCGGGTGGGACGAACCCACATCCTTCCTCCTGTCGGAAGAAGGCTCCGGGGGGAAGGTCCGGCGGGGCCGGGCCGAAGCCTCCATGCGCACGAACCGGCACGCTATCAAACCCTCAACCCTCACTGCAAACTTGAAAGCGAACGGGTGTTCGGGCGAGTTTCCGAGGCGGGGCGTCATCGGAGTCGTGGGAACGCGACCCTCGCGTTCGTTGCCGTCGCAACGCGGATCCCCTCGACGCTCGTCTCGCGAACCCGCGCGATCTCCTCGATCGCGTGGACGACGTTGCCCGGCACGTTGTCGCGACCCCGCAGCGGCTGTGGAGAAAGGAACGGGCTGTCCGTCTCGACCAGGAGTCGGTCGAGCGGCGTCGTCGCGGCCACGTCTCGAAGGTGCTGGTTCTTCGGATACGTGACGTTGCCCGCGAACGAGAGGAAGTACCCGCGGGCCACGCACTCGTTCGCGATCTGGACGTCGCCGCTGAAGCAGTGGAGCACGACCCGCTCCGCGGATCCCTCATCCAACAGTCGAAGCGCATCGGGCCACGCGTCGCGAACGTGAACCACGAGTGGAGTCCCCGACTCCCGACTCAAGGAGATGTGGAGACGGAAGACGCGCTCCTGGTCCTGCCGCGGAGACCGCATCCGGAAGAAGTCCAGGCCGCACTCACCGACGCCGACCACCTGCGGGTTCGCCAGGAGCTCCTCGATCTGGGCGCCCGCCTTCAGGTCGAGGTCGCTCGCCGTGTGCGGATGCATGCCGGCGGTCGCGAACACCCCTCGGAGCGATTCGGCCAGCTCGACCGATCGGCGACTGGTCTCGGGGTCGATGCCCACGCAGATGAGCGTGTCCACGCCGGCCGCCCTCGCGGTCTCCACCGCCTGTGGAGGTTCGTCCTCCAACAGGAACAGGTGGCAGTGGGTATCCACCGCCCCCCTGTGGACGGGGAGTTCAGGGTTCTGGTCGGCCATCCGAGGCCCACGATACCGCCTCTCTACCTTCTGTCGATGCGCCGCGCCGGACCCTCGGATGGCCGGTCGCGCGCCGCGTCCGGGGGTGCACCCGGAGTGGAGGGGATGGGTCTCACGTGAAACGTCGGGTCGCGAACCTTCACTCAGGAGTCGAGGCGCGGGAAGAGGGACTCCCCCTTGGTGGTCCGGGTTCCAGGCTGCAGCCTTCCCCACTCGGCGGCCTCGGGGAGGCGCTGGTTCCCCAACGGGTCACCGATCCCGAGTTGTCCCC
>DASWAT010000053.1:0-28853 GCA_036390995.1 Actinomycetota bacterium
ACCTGGATCTGCAGCCGGTCGGCCACGCCCGAGGCGACGAGGTTCTTCGCGACGTACCGAGCCATGTACGCCGCCGAGCGGTCCACCTTCGTGGGGTCCTTGCCCGAGAAGCAGCCCCCGCCGTGCGGAGCCATGCCTCCGTACGTGTCCACCATGATCTTTCGCCCGGTGAGCCCGGTGTCCGCCTTCGGCCCGCCGATCTCGAACCGGCCGGTCGGGTTCACGAGCACGCGGACACCCTCGGCCTCCAGATCGAACTCGCGAAGCACCGGGTCGATGACCTCGGCCTCCACGTCGGGCGCGAGGAGGGTCTCGACGTCGACCTCCTCGCGGTGCTGCGCCGAGATCAGCACCGTGTCCACCCGAACCGGCTTGCCGCCGCGGTACTCCACGCTGACCTGGCTCTTGCCGTCGGGCCGCAGGTAGGGAACCACCCCCGCCTTGCGCACGTCGGCCAGGCGTTTCGTGAGCCGGTGCGCCATGGCGATGGGGATCGGCATGAGCTCGTCGGTCTCGCGGCAGGCGTAGCCGAACATCATGCCCTGGTCGCCGGCCCCGAGCGCGTCGAGGTCGTCGGCCGATCCCCCGCGGTGCTCGAGGGCGTCGTCGACGCCCCTCGCGATGTCCGGGGACTGTTCCTGGATCGACGTGACCACGCCGCACGTGGCGCCGTCGATCCCGAAGTTCGCATCGGTGTAGCCGATCTCCAGGACGGTCTGCCGCACGACCGTTGGGATGTCGACGTACTCCGAGGTCGTGATCTCTCCCGCCACCATCACGAGGCCGGTGGTGACGAGTGTTTCGCAGGCCACCCGGCCAACCGGGTCCACGGTCATGATCGCATCGAGCACGGCGTCGGAGATCTGGTCGGCCAGCTTGTCCGGATGGCCCTCGGTGACGGACTCGGACGAGAACAGGTAGCGGTGGGTCATGTCCGCGCGAGTATATCCGTCCATGCCGGCGCGGCCGTCCTCACCGGGCCAGGAGCTTGGCGAGACGGTCACACACGGCCGCGGCCAGCTCCGACTTCGTCCACGTCCGCAGCGGCTCGTCGTCGCCCTCCCTGGACAGGATCGCGGCGTCGTTCGTGTCCGAACCGAATCCGGTCCCTTCGCGGCCGACCTCGTTCACCACGATCAGGTCCAGGCCCTTGGATCGGAGCTTCTCGCGGCCGGCGGTCACGGGATCGCCGGTCTCCGCGGCGAACCCGACGAGGATCCGCTCACCTCGGCGCTGCCCCAGCTCGAGGAGGATGTCGGGGGTCGGGACCAGGCGCAGCGACGGCGGCCCACCCTCCTTCTTGAGCTTGGTCTCCGCCGCTCTCTCCGGACGGAAGTCGGCCACGGCGGCGGCCATCACGACGGCGTCGGCGCCCTCGGCGTGCTCGAGCACGGCGCTCCGCATCTCCTCGGCGGTGGTCACTCGCACCAACCTCGGCCCCCGAGGAGCCTCGACCGTGCCCGGGCCGACCACGAGCGTCACCTCGGCCCCCCGGTCGAAGGCCTCCTTGGCCAGGGCGAAGCCCATCTTGCCGCTGGAGCGGTTGCCCACGAACCGCACGGGATCGATGGGCTCCCACGTCGGCCCCGCCGTTACCACGATCCGGCGCCCGGCGAGGTCCCGCCCGCGTGCGACGGCCTCCTGCATGGCGACGAGGATGTCCGCGGGCTCGGCCATGCGCCCGATCCCCTCGTCCCCGGCGGCGAGCGCCCCCACCGCCGGACCCACCATGCGGATGCCCCGCTCCGCCAGGACGGACAGGTTCGCCTGCGTCGCGGGGTGCTCCCACATGCCGCTGTGCATGGCCGGCGCCAGGACGAGCGGACAGGTCGCCTCGAGGAGCGTGGACGTGAGGAGATCGTCGGCGATCCCGCCCGCGAGCTTCGCGATGACGTTGGCCGTGGCCGGCGCCACGACCGCGACGTCGGCCTCGCGGGCCAGCCGGACGTGCAGGACCGAGCCGGGTTCCTCCCACAGCTCGGTGTACGCGGGGCGGCCGGACAGGGCCGCGAACGTGTCGGGGCCCACGAAGCGGGTCGCCGAACGCGTCATCACCACCTGGACCCGGGCGCCCGCGCCGGTCAACAGGCGCGTGAGACTGCAGGCCTTGTACGCGGCGATGCCGCCGGTGACGCCCAGCAGGACCCGACGGCCTCTCAAGGCGAGGGCTTGCATCGCTGCCACCTCAGCCTCCGTGTCCGGCCGCGGCGAGGCTTCGCCCGCGCCGCCGGCGAGGGGTTACTTGATGCCGACCCCTTCGGGGCGCTCGGCCAGGATCTTGCCCTCGGCGATCTCCTCGAGGGCGATGGACAGCGGCTTGTTCTTCAGGCCGCCGGTCTCGACGAGCGGCGGCACGAACTCGCCGCGGCCCTCTCCGAGTTGGTTGTAGTAGTTGTTGATCTCACGGGCCCGCCGGGCGGCCAGGATCACCAGCGTGTATTTGGAGTCCACCTGGGCCAGCAGGTCGTCGATCTTCGGCTCGATCATGGGTGCGTTGATCCTCCGGTCGGGTTCCGGGACTCCTGGATTATAGCCTCGACCTGCGCCGTTGCCTCGCCGAGGTCGTCGTTCACCACCACGTGGTCGAACCAGGAGCGCTGGTCCATCTCCCAGGCGGCCTTCTCGAGCCTGTGGGCGAGCTTGGCGTCGTCCTCGGTCCCACGCGACCGCAGCCTGCGTTCCAGCTCCTCCATGGTGGGCGGAGCCAGGAACACCAGGACCGAATCGGGGACCCGCTCCTTGACCTGCCGGGCACCCTGGACGTCGATCTCCAGCACCACGTCGCGCCCCTCGGCCCGCATGCGCTCCACCGGCTCGGCGGCCGTGCCATAGCGGTGGCCGAACACCTCTGCCCACTCCAGGAAGTCCCCGGCGATGGCCATATCCTCGAACCGATCGGGGGTCACGAACACGTAGTCGTGGCCCGGTCGCTCCCTCGGACGGGGCCGGCGCGTGGAGTAGGAGACCGAATAGCCGAGCCCCCCCGGATCGCGGGCCAGGAGCCGTCTGACGACGCTCCCCTTGCCCACGCCGGAGGGGCCGGAGATCACGAACAGCTTGCCGCGGCGTGCGTTCAGTTCCGCGTTATTTCTTCGCGAACTCACCGAGAAGGGCGTCGCGCTGCTTCGCGCCCAACCCGCGCACCCGACGGCTGGCCGAGATGTCCAGCTTCTCCATGATCTTCCTTGCCCGGACCTTCCCCACTCCGGGCAGGGACTCGAGGACGGTGGACACCTTCATCTTCCCGACGGTGTCGTCGTCCTGCCTGGACAACATGTCCTTCAGCGTGAGCTTCCCGGACTTCAGCTGGCCCTTGAGCTCCGCCCGCTTGCGGCGGGCTTCGGCGGCCTTCTCCAGGGCCTGCCTGCGCTGTTCCTCCGTCAGGACGGGTAGCGGCATGATGCGCTCCTTTGCGTTCGGGATCGAGAGCGACGCGAGTATATGCACGGCGCCGGAACGGCAGCAACGCGACGACGGGCACCACCAGGGGTTTCGCGAGCCTCATCAACCTCGTCCTGAGGGTGAGAGCGTCAGCGCACCGTCGCGAGGATCGATCGAGCGGCGCCGGCCGGATCGGGGGCCTCGGTGATCGGCCGGCCGATCACGAGGTAGTCGGCCCCGGCCTCGACCGCCTCCTCGGGCGTGAGGATCCGGACCTGGTCGTGTCCGTTGGAGCCGGCGGGCCGGATGCCCGGGACCACGAGGCAGAACTCCTCGCCCGTCACCTCCCGCACCACTCGAACGTCCTCGCCCGAGACGACGGCGCCGGTGGCCCCGGCCGCCCGGGCTTCGAACGCCAGCGACGCGGGCGACGCAAGCTCCTCGCCCGACAGGCTCGAAAGGACCGTGACGGCGAGCACGATGGGCATGGCATGCCCTCGCTCCTCGGATCCTTGCGCCGCACCGCGGACGGCCGCGGCCACCATCGCCTCGCCGCCGAGCGCGTGGATCGTGAACATCGCCACGCCGAGCCGGGCCACGTTGCGCGCGGCCCGTTCCACCGTGGTCGGGATGTCGTGCAGCTTGAGGTCGAGGAACACCGGCCCGTGGGCGCCGATCCGCTCGACGGCGGCGGGGCCGTGCGAGCTGAAGAGCTCCAGCCCGACCTTCAGCACCCCCACGTCCCCGGCGAGCGAGCCGGCCAGCGACTCGGCCCGGCCGAGGTCCGAGAGATCGAGCGCGACGATCAGCGGGTTCCGGGGCCTCGGGATCATGCCTCGGGCCCCTCGCCGCCGGTGCGTAACCGTCCGCGGAGGTCGCCGGGCGAGGCCACGCCCTTGTCCTTCAGGTACGCCAGGATCCCCCGGGTGATCTCCTCGGGCGCCGCCGGGTTCACCAGGAGGGCGGTGCCCACCTGGACGGCCGAGGCGCCGGCCAGGAGGAACTCGACGGCGTCCTCCCCCGTGCTCACCCCGCCCACGCCCATGATCGGGACCCCGGGCAGCACCTGGGCCACCCGGAACACGGCCGCCAGGGCGATCGGCCGGATCGCCGGGCCGGACAGCCCGCCGAGGGTCGCCCCCAGCCGGGGGCGGAGGCGCGACGCGTCCACCGCCATCGCCGGCACCGCGTCGATCAGCGTCAGGCCGTGCGCGCCCGCGTGGACGCACGCGCGCGCAGTCTCCTCGAGATCCGGCACCACCGCCGAGAGCTTCGCGAACACCGGGAACGAGGACAGGCGCGACACGGCCCCCACGACGTCCACCATCAGCTCACGGCGGGAGGCGAAGGGGATCCCCCCGTGCTGCTCGTCCCGGGTACCCAGGTACACCTCGAGCGCCACGATCCCAGGCTCGCTCTGGAGGGCGCTGGCCACGCGGACGTACTCCTCGAGGCTGGACCCGGCGACCGAGGCGATGACCGGGAGCCCCGTCCGGCGCAGCTTCGGGAGATCCTCGGCCAGGAAGTCCCGGACGCCGGGGTTCTGGGCGCCCACGGCGGTCACGATGCCCGACGGGCTCTCGGCCACCCTGGGCGTCAGCGCCCCCTTGGACGGCTGATACGTCAGGCTCCGCGTGACCACCCCGCCGAGCGTGCGCAGGTCGGTCAGACCGGCCAGCTCCCTGCCGGTGCCGAAGCAGCCCGCGGCCGCCACGACCGGCAAGGGGAGGTGCAGGCCGCCCAGGTCCACCGCCAGCGAGTGCTTCACCCCGGCCATGCCCGCACCACCGGGAAGCCCTCGGGCGGCGTCGCCACCGCTCGCGGCTCGCTCATCCACCGTTCCCAGAAGATCCGCGCCGGATTGAACACCGGGCCCTCCGTGCAGGCCCGAAGGTTGTCGAACCCCGACCCGTCCTTGCGGATCACCGGGACCACGCACGTGTAGCAGAGCCCCAGCCCGCAGGCCATCTGCTCCTCCACGGCGACCTGGGCGGGGATCTGCCGCTCCGTGCAGAACTCGGCGACCGAGCGGAGCATCCGTCGCGGCCCGGCCGCGTACAGCACCTGAGCCCCGGTGGCCTCCACCACCGAGGACAGCGCGTCGGCGATGCTTCCCTGCTCCCCGATGCTCCCGTCGGCGGTCACGATCGTGACGGTCTGCGATAGCCGTTTGCCCTCGATCGGCTTGAACACGCGCGACTCGGAGTCGCCGCCGATCAACATGTCCACCCGCTTGCCCCGAGCTCGCAGCTCCTGGGCCAGGAAGTAGATCGGCGCGGTGCCGTGGCCCTCCGAGACCAGCAGGCAGTTCGAGAGGCGCTGCGGATAGGCGAACGACTTGCCGAGGGGCCCGATCGCGTCGACGAACTGGTGGGCCTTCGTGTCGGCGAGCCACGCCGTCCCCTGGCCCTTGGGGTCGAACACGAACTCCAGCGTGCCGGCCCATCCGCCTCGGCGCGAGGCCTGGTGGATCGAGAAGTGCCGGCGAAGGACGGTGCTCCGCTCGACCGGCATCGCGACCGACACGAACTGCCCGGGTCGGGCCCGCTCGGCGATCTCGGGCGCGACCAGCGTCAGCGAGTGGTAGGCGCCGAGCTTGCGGACGTTCAGGATCTCGGCCCGAACGCGCTTCACATGCGCACCTCCCCCACCTCCGCGAGGTCGTGGTACTCCTGGATCGAGACCGGCTCCTCCGGGGCGGTACGGAGGGCCTCGATCCCCCGGAGGGCCGCCATCACGCCGGGGAGCGTGGTGATGCACGGGATCCCGGCCTGCGCGGCGGCCGTGCGGATGTGATAGCCGTCGGTGCGCGGCCCTCGGCCGAACGGCGTGTTGATCACCAGGTCGATCTTCCCACCGCGGATCAGATCGGCCACGTTCGGCGTCCCCTCCGAGACCTTGTCCACGGCCGTGACGGGGATCCCGGCGCGCCGAAGGACGCCCGCCGTTCCCCGGGTGGCGAGGAGCCGGAACCCCATCTCCGACAGACGCCTGGCCGGCAGCGCGATGGCGCGCTTGTCGCGGTTCGCCACCGAGACGAACACCGTTCCGGCGGCCGGCAGGGTGGCCCCCGCGGCCACGAGCGCCTTCGCCAGCGCGGAGCCCGAGTCGGCGTCGATCCCCATGACCTCGCCGGTCGAGCGCATCTCGGGGCCGAGCACGGTGTCCACGCCCGGGAACCGCCCGAACGGCAGCACCGCGGCCTTCACGCACGTGTAGGGCAGGTGCCGGTAGTGGGTCGGGTCCACCGGGAGCACGCCCTCGGCCACGAGCTCCTCGATCGTGCGCCCGAGCAGCACCAGCGTCGCCACCTTCGCGAGGGGCACGCCGGTGGCCTTCGAGACGAACGGGACCGTGCGGGAGGCGCGCGGATTGGCCTCGAGCACCCAGATCCGCTCGTCCTTCACCGCGAGCTGCAGGTTCATGAGGCCCCGCACCTCCAGGCGACGGGCCAGCGCCGACGTGATCCGTTCGACCTCGTCCAGCTCGTCGTCCGAGAGCGTGGCCGGCGGGATCGCGCACGAGGAGTCGCCCGAGTGGACGCCCGCCTCCTCGATGTGCTCCATCACCGCGCCGACGAACACGTCGGTCCCGTCGCTCACGGCATCGACGTCGAGCTCGATGGCGCCCTCCAGGAACCGGTCGATGAGCACCGGATGGTCGGGGCTCGCCTCGGCGGCCGTGCGGACGAACCGCTCCAGCTCGTCCTCGCCGTACACGATCTCCATGGCCCGGCCACCCAGCACGTAGCTCGGCCGGACCACCACGGGATAGCCGATCCGTGAGGCCGCTTCCCGCGCCTCCTCCAGGTCCCGTGCCTCGCCGTGGGGCGGGGCCGGGATCTGAAGCTCGGCGCACAGGGCGGCGAACTTGCCGCGGTCCTCGGCCAGGTCGATCGCCTCCGGGCGGGTCCCCAGCACCGGGAACCCGGCGGCCTCGAGCATCGGCGCAAGCTCGAGGGGTGTCTGCCCCCCGAGCTGCACGATCACGCCGGTCGGTTCCTCGACCTCGCAGATCGCCAGGACGTCCTCCGCCGACAGGGGCTCGAAGTAGAGCCGGCTGCTGGTGTCGTAGTCGGTGGAGACCGTCTCGGGGCTGCTGTTCACCATCACGGCCTCGTACCCGGCGTCCCGGAGCGCGTAGGCGGCGTGCACGCACGCGTAGTCGAACTCGATCCCCTGGCCGATCCGGTTCGGCCCGGCTCCAAGGATCACCACCCGCGGCCGCTCCGCCGGCCGCACCTCGCTCTCCTCCTCGTACGCCGAGTAGTGATACGGCGTCCGAGCCGGGAACTCCCCCCCACACGTGTCTACCGTCTTGTACACGGGCGTGATCCCGAGCGCGGTCCGCCGCGCCCGAACCTCTCCCTCCGATGCGCCGGTCAACTCGCCGATCCGCCGATCCGACGACCCCAGCCGCTTCGCCTCGAACAACTCTTCCGCGGAGAGCGTCTCCAGCGGCCGCGCCTCCAGTGAGCGCGCCTCCTCCACCACCTCCGCGATCTGATCCACGAACCACGCATCGATCCCCGACGCCGCCGCGATGTCGTCGACGCTATCCCCTTCGACGAGCGCCAGCTCGACCAGATGCAGCCGCCGCTCCGACGGTATGCGAAGGAGCTCGAGCAGGCCGGCCGGGGCTTCGGCGGAAGCATCCCGCGCGGGGGGTCCCATCCACCCCAGATCGAACCCATCGCGCTCCATCGACCGCCACGCCTTCCCCAGCGCCTCCTTGAACGTCCGCCCGATCGCCATCACCTCGCCCACCGACTTCATCGTGGTGGTCAGCGTGGGATCGGCCTCCGAGAACTTCTCGAACGCGAACCGCGGGATCTTCACGACGACGTAGTCGAGCGTGGGCTCGAATGCCGCCGGCGTCTCGCCGGTGATGTCGTTCGTGATCTCGTCGAGCCGGTAGCCGACGGCCAGCAGTGCCGCGATCTTCGCGATGGGGAACCCGGTCGCCTTCGACGCCAGCGCGGATGAGCGCGACACGCGGGGATTCATCTCGATCAGCACCTGGCGGCCGTCGCGCGGGTTCACGGCGAACTGGATGTTCGACCCGCCCGTCTCGACGCCGATCGCGCGGATGCATGCGAGCGCGGCGTCGCGCATGTCCTGGTACTCGCGATCGGTCAGCGTCTGTTGCGGTGCAACGGTGATGGAGTCGCCGGTGTGCACGCCCATGGGGTCGACGTTCTCGATCGAGCAGATGATCACGGCGTTGTCGGCGCCGTCGCGCATCACCTCGAGCTCGAACTCCTTCCACCCGGCGACGGACTCCTCCACGAGGACCTCGTGTGCGGGACCGTCGGCCAGGCTCCTTGCGGCCAGCGTGCGGAGGGCGTCCGGGTCGTGCGCGAAGCCGCTGCCCCCGCCGCCCAGCATGAACGACGGCCGGACGATGACCGGATAGCCGACCTCGGCCGCCACGGCGAGCGCCTCGTCCACCTCGTGCGCGATCCCCGCGATCGGCACCGGCAGCCCGGCCTCGATCATGGCCCGCTTGAAGCCGCTCCGGTCCTCGGCCCGGTGGATCGCCTCCAGGCTCGCGCCGATCAGGCCCACCCCGAGGCGATCGAGCTCGCCCGACTCGGCCAGCGCGACCGCGACGTTCAGGCCGGTCTGCCCGCCGAGCGTGGGCAGGATCACATCGGGCTTCTCGCGCCGGATCACCCCGAGCACCGACTCGGGGGTGAGCGGCTCGATGTACGTCCGGTCGGCGAACTCGGGGTCGGTCATGATCGTCGCCGGGTTCGAGTTCACGAGCGACACGTGGAACCCCTCGCTCCGCAGCACCTTGCAGGCCTGCGTCCCCGAGTAGTCGAACTCGCACGCCTGGCCGATCACGATGGGCCCGGAGCCGATCACGAGGATCCGCTCGATGTCGGTCCGTCGCGGCATCAGGCCGCTCCCATGAGCGCGCGGAACTCGCCGAACAGCGAGCGCGAGTCGTGCGGGCCGGGCGCCGCCTCCGGGTGGAACTGGACGCCGAACGCCGGCACGTCTCGGCAGCGCAGGCCCTCGAGCGTCCCGTCGTTCAGGTTCCGGTGCGTGAGCTCCACCCGGTCGCCGAGCGATCCCGGGTCGACCGCGAAGCCGTGGTTGTGGCTCGTGATCTCGACGCGGCCCGTGCGCAGGTCCTTCACCGGTTGGTTCGCACCACGGTGGCCGAACTTCATCTTGTAGGTTCGGCCTCCCAGGGCGAGGCCGAGGAGCTGATGGCCGAGACAGATGCCGAACACGGGCACCTCGCCGAGGAGCGCTTGGGCCGCTTCGATCCCGTAGCGGGTGGCGGCGGGGTCGCCGGGGCCGTTGGAGAGGAAGACACCGTCGAAGCCGCCCCCGAGCACGTCCGACGCCGGGGTCTGGGCGGGCAACACCGTGATCTCGCAGCCGGCCGCGGCGAGCAGGCGGAGGATGGTGCGCTTCATGCCGAAGTCGTAGGCGGCAACGCGGAACACCTTGCCGGCAAGGGTGGACGCGGGGCCGACCAGCTCGGCGGCCTCGAACGGCTCACCGGTCGTCACGGTTCGTGCCAGGTCGGCGCCCTCCATGCCCGGGATCGACCGGACGCGCTCCACGAGCGACGCGGGCTCGAGGTCCTCCGTGGACACGCCGCAGCGCATGGCGCCGCGCTCGCGGAGGCGGAGGGTGAGACGGCGGGTGTCGATGCCCTCGATGCCCACGACCCCCGACGCGGAGAGCTCCTCCGCCAGTGTGCGCTCGGCGCGCCAGCTGGACGCCCGGCGGGAGGCCTCGCGGACGGCCAAGCCGGCCACCCGCACCCGCCCGGACTCGGGATCGAGGTCGTTCGTCCCGTAGTTGCCCTGGTGCGGCGAGGTCATCGCGACGATCTGGCCCGCGTACGAGGGGTCGGTGAGAACCTCCTGGTAGCCGGACATCGCGGTGTTGAACACCGCCTCGCCGAACGACTCACCCGTGGCGCCGAAGGCCCGGCCCCGGAACACGCTGCCGTCCTCGAGGGCCAGGAGCGCCGGTGACCTCATCGCTGGGTCTTGCCGTCGGCCACCACCATCTCGCCGCGATACATCGTGTGGACCACCCGGCCCCTGAGCGTGGTGCCGAGGAACGCGGAGTTCCGGCTCCTCGACACGAACGGCGCCTCGACCACCCACTCCGCGGCGGGGTCGAACACGACGAGGTTCGCGGGCCGGCCCGGTTCGATCGGTCCGCCGTGGTCGGAGGCCCCGAGGATCCGCGCGGGGGCGGTCGACATGGCCTCGATCGCCCGGGGCAGCGTGAGGGTCCCCGGCTCGACCAGGTGCGTGAGGATCGCGGCGAGCGCGGTCTCGAGCCCGATCGTGCCGGACGGGGCCTGGTCGAACTCGGCCTCCTTCTCCTCCACCGCGTGGGGCGCATGGTCGGTGCCGACCACGTCGATGGTCCCGTCGGCCAGCGCCGCCCGGATCGCCTCGCGGTCCTCGGCCGAGCGGAGCGGGGGCTTCACCTTCAGGTTCGTGTCGTACGTGACGAGGTCCTCGTCGGTGAACGCGAGGTGATGCGGCGTGACCTCGGCGCTCACGCGCAGTCCCTGCGCCTTCGCCTGCCGGACCAGCTCCACCGAGCCGGCCGTGGACAGGTGCATGAGGTGCAGCCGTCCGCCCGTGAGCCGGGCCAGCGCGAGGTCCCGGTACACGATGATCTCCTCGGCCTCGGCCGGCTCCCCCGCGAGCCCGAGCGTGTACGAGTGCACGCCCTCGTGCATCTGGGTGCCATCGGACAACGCGACGTCCTCGCAATGCTCGGCGATCACGATGTCGAACGCCTTCGCGTACTGCAGCGCGTTCCGCAGGACGCGCGAGGTCGGCACGCAGTGGCCGTCGTCGCTGAACAGTCGCACGCCGATCTCGGCCATCTCGCCGAGCGCGGCCATCTCCTCGCCGGCCAGGCCTTTCGTGATGGCGCCGACCGGGAAGACGTCGCACAGCCCGGCCTTCGCGGCCAGCGAGCGCACCTCCTCGATGACGGCCGCGTTGTCGGCAACGGGATCGGTGTTCGCCATGGCCGTGACGGCGGTGAACCCCCCGGCCGCGGCGGCACGGCTCCCGGTCTCGACCGTCTCCTTGTCCTCCCGGCCGGGTTCGCGCAGGTGCGTGTGCACGTCCACCAGCCCCGGCGCCGCCACGAGGCCGTGGCACTCGAGGACGTCGGCGGCCGTCCCGGCCCCGGCGTCCTCGCCGACGGCGGCGATCCGGCCGTCCTCGACCAGCACGTCGGCGACACCGTCGCGGCCCGACGCGGGGTCCACCACGCGGGCGCCCCGGAACAGCGTGCGGTCACGCATCGGCGCTCACCTCCTGACCCGAGCCGCCGAGCAACAGGTACAGCAGCGACATGCGCACGGCGATGCCGTTCGTGACCTGCTCCTCGATCACGGCCTGCGGGAGGTCGGCGACGTCGGAGTCGATCTCGACGCCGCGGTTCATGGGGCCGGGGTGCATGATCAGCGCGCCCTCCGGCAGCATCCCCACGCGCTCGCGGGTCAGGCCGAACAGCCGGGCGTACTCGCGAACGCTCGGGAAGTACTGCTGGCGCTGCCGCTCGCGCTGGACCCGGAGCATGTAGCAGACGTCCAGCTTCGGCAGCACGCCGTCGATGTCGTAGGAGACCTGCACGCCCCACGCCGGCGCGTCCGGCGGGATCAGCGTGGGCGGCCCGACCAGCGTGACCTCGGCCCCCATCTTCACGAGGGCGAACGACAGCGACCGAGCCACGCGCGAGTGCAGGACGTCGCCGATGATGGCGGTGCGGAGCCCCTCGAAGCGTCCGAGCTTCTCCCTGATCGTGTACAGGTCCAGGAGGGCCTGCGTGGGATGCTCGTGGGTGCCGTCGCCGGCGTTCAGCACCGTGCCCCGCACCCACTTCGTGAGCGTGAACGGTGCGCCGCTCGACGAGTGACGGATCACCACGGCGTCGGCGCCCATCGCCTGGAGCGTCAGCGCCGTGTCCTTCAGGCTCTCGCCCTTGGCCACGCTCGTTCCGCTCGTCGTGAAGTTGATGACGTCGGCCGACAGCCGCTTCGCCGCGAGCTCGAACGAGATCCGGGTCCGCGTCGAGTTCTCGTAGAAGAGGTTCACGACGGTGCGCCCCCGGAGCGCCGGGACCTTCTTGATCACGCGGGTCCCGACCTCGCGGAAGGACTCCGCGGTGTCGAGGACCCGGACGATGTCCTCCGCGGACACGTCGTTGATCGAGAGCAGGTGCTTGTTCATGCGTCGTCTCCCGTTCCGCCCGGCGCTCCGCGCCCTCCAGGCCGTCCCTCCACGAAGACGGCGTCCTCGCCGTCGAGCTCCTTCAGCGCCACCCGCACGTCCTCGCCCTTGCGGGTGGGCAGGTTCTTGCCGACGAAGTCGGCCCGGATCGGCAGCTCCCTGTGGCCCCGGTCCACCAGCACGGCCAGCTGGATGGCGGTGGGCCGGCCGAAGTCGACCAGCGCGTCCATCGCGGCCCGGATCGTTCGGCCCGTGAACAAGACGTCGTCCACCAGGACCACCGCTTTGCCGTTGATGTCGAAGCCGATGCGGGTCTCGTGGACCTCGGGGGCCTCGGCCCGCATGCCGATGTCGTCCCGGTAGAACGTGATGTCCAGGACGCCCACGGGGACCTGCTGGCCCTCGATACGCTCGATCTCGGCGGCCAGCCGGCGGGCCAGGTCGTCGCCCCGGTTGGCGATCCCGACCAGGACGATGTCCGCGGCGCCCTTGTTCTTCTCGAGGATCTCGTGGGCGATCCGGGTGACCGAGCGCCGGATCTCGGCCTCGTCGAGCAGCCGTCCGTCGCCCATCACAAGGAAACGCCCTGCCGCGTGCGCGGCGGGGCGTCGAGGTCGTGCAGCATGTTCTGCGCCTCCCTTCCCGGCCTCGCGGGACCGGACTTAAAGGGGAAGTTCCCGCCGAAGGATACGTCCGCGCCGCCGGGCACGGCAACGGGAGGAGGGGGAAACCCGTGGGCGCCAAAGGGCCCCCAAGCGCCTACACTATGGGTCAGTTCGCGGGAAGGTGGAGACCGATGAGTTTCGGACCCGAGTGGATCGTCGTCATCGCGGTGATCGTGCTGCTCTTCGGGGCGAAGAAGCTCCCCGAGCTGGCGCGGTCGCTGGGTCGGTCATCCTCCGAGTTCAAGAAGGGCATGCAGGAGGGCACGAGCGAGCTCGAGCAGACCCCCGAGCCCTCCAAGGCATCCGAGCCCTCCAAGGCCGAAGCCTCCGACAAGGCCGACACGGCCGAACGGGACGCCGAGTAGAGGGTTGGGGGCCCCGACCGGTTCCGGCGTTCGAGTGGAGGCGAGAAGGAGATGGGTGACATCGGCGTTCCCGAGCTACTGATCGTTCTGGGGGTCGTGGTCCTGCTCTTCGGGGCCAAGAAGCTCCCCGAGCTGGCGCGCTCGCTCGGCCGCTCTGCCAGCGAGTTCAAGGCGGGCATGCGCGAGGGCGAGAGCGACGCGGCTGCAGGCTCCGACACCGGCGAGCAGCCCACCGGCTGAGCCGGACGCCTCACGTCAGGCTCTCGACTCCTGGGCGACCCGGCCGAGGATGCCGTTCACGAATCGGCCCGAGTCCTCGGTGGAGAGCTCCTTGGCCGCCCGTACGGCCTCGTCGATGACGACCGCGGTCGGGGTGTCCGGTTGGTGCACGAGCTCGTAGCAGGCCACGCGCAGGATCGTGCGGTCGACCACGGCGAGGCGCGGAACGGTCCACTCCTCGGCGTGCTCCCCGATGAGCTCGTCCAGCTCGGCGACGCATGCGGCCACGCCCCCGACGAGCTCGCGGGCGAACCGGCTCACCTTGCGGCCGGCCTCGCGCCACTCGCGCAGCACCTCGGTGGGATCCGCGCCCGTGATGTCGGCCTGGTACAGGATGTCGAGCGCCTGGCGACGGGCCTCGTGACGCGAGGCCACGGCCTATCGCACCCCTACTTCACCCGCTCGATGTACTGACCCGAGCGCGTGTCGACCTTGACCTTCTCCCCCGGCTCCACGAACAGCGGCACCTGGACCTCGTAGCCGGTCTCGAGCGTGGCCGGCTTCATCGCGCTGGTCCGCGTGTCGCCCTTCACGGCCGGCTGCGTCTCGGTGATCGTGAGCGCCACCGAGGCCGGCAGATCCATGCCGATCGGCACCCCCTCGTGGACCGACACCTGGGCCGACGCCCCCTCCGTGAGGTAGTTCGCGGCGTCCCCGACCACGTCGGCCGGCACCGGGAGCTGCTCGTACGTCCCCACGTCCATGAACATGAAGTGGTCGCCGTCGCGGTACAGGTACTGCATCTCCTTGCGCTCCACGATGGCCAGACCGACCTTCACGCCCGCGTTGAAGGTGCGCTCCAGCACCTGGCCGGTCTTCACGTTCCGCAGCTTCGTCCGCACGAACGCGCCGCCCTTGCCCGGCTTCACGTGTTGGAACTCGATGACCTGGAACAACGTGCCGTCCAGATCCAGGGTCATGCCGTTCTTGAGGTCGTTCGTGGAGACGCTCACGTGACGATCAGCTCCTTGCTCGATCTGGGGAACACCCGGCAGCCGTCCTCGGTCACCTCGACCATGTCCTCGATCCGGACGCCGCCGAGCCCGGGAACGTACACGCCGGGCTCGACCGTGACCACCGCGCCGGCCGGCAGCACGTCGTGGGAGGTCCAGTGCAGGCGGGGACCCTCGTGGATCTCCAGGCCGACCCCGTGCCCCAAGCCGTGGGGGAACCGCTGGCCGTAACCGGCCTCCTCGATCACCTGCCGGGCGGCCCGGTCCACGTCGGCCGCCTTCGCGCCGGCCCGCACGGCGTCGATCCCGACCCGCTGGGCCCGGTGGACCACCTCGTGGATCGCTCGCAGCTCCTCCGGTGGCTCCCCGAGCGTCACCGTTCGCGTCATGTCGCAGTGGTAGCCGCCGACGCGACCGCCGAAGTCCAGCTTCACGACGTCGCCGTGACGGAGCGGCCGGTCGCCGGGGTCGTGGTGCGGCTCGGCCGCGCTCTCGCCGAACGCCGCGATCGTCTCGAACGCCAGGTCGTCGGCGCCGGCCGTGCGGAGCTCGATCTCGAGCTCGAACGCGAGCTCGCGCTCGGTCACGCCCTCGTGGAGCTTCGGCAGGATCGCCTCGAACGCGGCGTCGGTGACCTCCTGCGCACGCCTCATCGTCGCGAGCTCCTCGGCGTCCTTCGTCCACCGTGACCGCTCCACCGCGCCGTTCACCGCCACGAGCTCCACCCGCAGATCCGCCGCGAGGTCCGCGTACGTGTGGTAGGTGAGGCCGTCGCCCTCGAACCCCAGACGCCCCAGGCCGAGTCCCGTGGCCGCCTCCCGGACGGCCCCGATCATGCCCTCGAGGTAGACCCGGCGCTCGAGGTCCGCCACCTCGTGGCTCGACTGCTCGCCGTACCGGCCGTCGGTGAGGAACAGTGCCGAGCCGTCGGAGCCCACGATCACCTGGCCGTTCGAGCCGGTGAAGCCGGTGAGGTAGCGGACGTTCGGCAGCCGGCTCACCAGCAGGGCCTCGATGCCGGCCCCGTCCAGCCACTCGGTCAGACGGGTGCGTCTCAGGGCGTGATCCACGTCAAGGCCTCCAGCGCCAGATGGTAGCCGCCGGCCCCCGCACCGGCGATCGTCACGCGCGCCACCGGTGAGATCACGGAGTGACGCCGGAACTCCTCGCGCGCGTAGATGTTCGTCTGATGGACCTCCAGGACGGGTGCGGCGCAAGCCTCCACAGCGTCCCGCAGCGCGTACGAGTAGTGGGTGAGCGCGCCGGGGTTCAGGACCACGGCGTCGAAGCCGTCGCTGCCGGCGTCGTGCAGCCACCCCACCAGCTCGCCCTCGTGATCCGACTGGCGCCACTGCACCTGGTGGCCGAGGGCCGTCGCCCGCTCCCCCACCCCGGCCATGATCTGCTCGAGCGTCTGCGAGCCGTACCGCCCGGGCTCGCGGGTCCCGAGGATCCCGAGGTTCGGACCGAACAGGTACAAGACCTTCATCCCGCGGCTCCCATCTCCACCAGCGTCTGCCGGACGGCGCCCTCGGGCACGCCCTCCACGACCCGGGGCCGGCCCACGTCCTCGAGCAGGACGAACCGGATCCCGCCCCGGTACTTCTTGTCCATCCGCATCGCCCCGAGGATCTGATCGGCGGCCGGGAGCCCTCCGTCCGGCTCGAGCCCGAGCGGCTTCAGCAGCCGGGCCGTCCGAGCCGCCAGCCCGGGCTGGGCCCAGTGCAGCGACTCGGCCAGCCGCGCCGCGAACACCATCCCGATCGCCACGGCCTCGCCGTGCGAGCGGCCCGCGAACGCGTCCAGCCGCTCCAGGGCGTGTCCGAGCGTGTGGCCGTAGTTCAGGACGAGGCGTTCGCCGGCATCGCGCTCGTCGGCCGCGACCACCCTGGCCTTGGCCCTCATGCACCGCGCCACCAGATCCTCCAGCACCGCCGACTCCCGGGCCAGCACCACCTCCGGCCGCTGCTCCAGCAGCTCGAGCAGCGCGGCATCCAGGGTGAGCCCGTACTTGGCCGCCTCGCCCAGGCCCGAGCGGAACTCGCGCTCGGGAAGCGTGGCCAGCGTGTCCACGTCGGCGAGCACCGCGACCGGCTGGTAGAAGGCGCCGACGAGGTTCTTGCCCTCGGGCAGGTTCACCGCGGTCTTGCCACCGATCGATGCGTCGACCTGGGCGGTGAGCGTGGTGGGCACCTGGACGAACGGCACGCCGCGCATGTACGTGGCGGCCACGAACCCGGCGAGGTCCCCAACGGCCCCGCCGCCGAGGGCCACGACGACGTCGTCGCGGTGCGCCTCCTGCGTGGCGAGCTGGCGGTGGAGGGCCTGCCACGTGGACAGCGACTTGGCCTCCTCGGCCTCGGGGACGCCGAGGTGCACGACGGCCAGCCCTCGCGAGGCCAAGCCCTCCGCGAGCGACGCCAGGTACCGCTCGGCCACGGTGTGGTCGGCCACCACGAAGGCCTTCTCGGCCTTCGGGAGCTCGGGCAGGTGCGCACCGGCCTCCCGCAGCATGCCGGACCCGATCACCGCGTCGTAGGGGCGGCCGGGGACCGCCACGCTCACCCGGACCACCGGGTGAGCTCCTCCTCGATGGCCGCGGCGACCTCCTCGGGGGTGCCGCCGGCGTCGACGACGTGCGCGGCGAACTCTCGGTAGAGAGGCTCTCGGTCCCGGAACAGCCGTTCCAGGTCGGCCGCGACGTGGATCAGCGGCCGGTCCTGGGCGGGTCGGACCCGCTGCTCCAAGACGTCGAGCGGCACCGACAGGAACACGACCTCGCCGGTGGCCCGGAGCGTGACCCGGTTCGCCGGCTCGAGCACCACCCCGCCACCGCACGACACCACGGCGGGGTCGCGGGTGGCGGCCTCGACGAGAGCGGCGGCCTCGAGCTCGCGGAACCCGGCCTCGCCCTCCTCCGCGAAGATCTCGCGGACCGTCCGGCCGGCTCCCCGCTCGATCTCGACGTCGAGCTCCACGAACGGCACGCCGAGACGGCGGGCCAGCTCGGGGCCCACGGTGGACTTGCCCGAGCCCGGCATGCCGACCAGGTAGACGATCACGCCAGCCCCGCCAGGTAGCCCTGCAGGTTCCGGCGGGTCTCGGGCAGCGAGTCGCCCCCGAACTTCTCCAGCACGGCCTGGGCCAGGACGAATGCCACCGCGGCCTCCCCCACCACGCCGCCGGCCGGGACCGAGCAGATGTCGGTGCGCTGCTTGATGGCGACCTC
Source organism: Actinomycetota bacterium (assembly GCA_036390995.1). Classification (GTDB taxonomy): domain Bacteria; phylum Actinomycetota; class UBA4738; order UBA4738; family HRBIN12; genus DASQQQ01. The sequence continues at coordinate 18,108 of DASWAT010000053.1, forward strand.
GGGCGCCTTCGTGGCGATGTCCACGGTGGCAAGCGGCTTCGGCACGGTCGAGATCGGCTTCATCGCGGCCCGGACCCGGATCGGCTCGCCGGTGCTCATGCCGCCCTCGATGCCGCCGGCGCGTGCGGTCTTGCGCGAGAGGCGATCGCCGCGCCGGACGATCTCGTCGTGCGCCTTGGAGCCGCGCTTGGCCGCCGTGGCGAAGCCGTCGCCGACCTCCACGCCCTTCACCGACTGGATCGACATAAGCGCGAGCGCCAGCCGGGCGTCGAGCTTGCGGTCGTAGTGGACGTGCGAGCCGAGGCCGGGCGGGCACCCGTAGGCCACGACCTCGAACACGCCCCCGAGCGTGTCGCGCTCGTGCATGGCGGCGTCGATCTCGGCCACCATGCGCTCGGAGACGTGCTCGTCGAGCGCGCGCACCGGCGAGGCGTCCACGGCCTCCAGGTCCTCGGGACGGGGCATCCGGGCGGCCGCGGGCACGCGCACGCGGCCGATCCGCACGACGTGGGACAGGACCCGCACGCCGAGCTCGGCCAGGAACGCCTTGCAGAACGTCCCCATGGCCACCCGGGCCACGGTCTCGCGGGCGCTGGCCCGCTCGAGGACGTTGCGGACGTCGTCGAACCCGTACTTCTGGACGCCGACGAGATCGGCGTGACCGGGGCGGGGACGGGTGAGCTTGTCGGCGGGGTCGATCTGCCCCTCGACGCCCATGAGCCCGTGGTACTTCGTGTCCCACTCGGCGTTGCGGATCGTGACCGAGATCGGGCTACCCAGGGTGAGCCCGTGCCGGACCCCCGAGAGGACCTGGAACGCGTCGGGCTCGAGCTTCTGACGGGCGCTCCTGCCGTACCCGTGGCGCCGGCGGGCCAGTTCGCCGGCGATCTCCTTCGGCGCGATAGGCACGCCGGCGGGGAGCCCCTCCAGGACGCCGGTGAGGGCCTGGCCGTGCGATTCACCCGCCGTGAGCAGCCGCAACATCGCCCACATCATAGGTGACGCGTTCGATGCCCCTGCGGGATGGCGGAGGGCGGGCCGGTGACCCCGCCCGCCCACTCGACCCGGCGACCGCTCCCCCCGTGCGCGGCTCGCCGGAGCCTGCGTCTCCCCTACTTCTGTGGGTTCGTGCACAAGCTGAACGACTGGTCGCCGAACAGGAACCGGGCGCACTCCCCGCTGATGGACACGAGCTCGAAGTTGTCGGCGAAGGTCTGGCCCTCGGACACCGTGTACACGGTGCCGTCCACCTCGACCTGGGCCTTCGTGCCGCCGGCGAAGATGTCCAACAGGACCACGGTGTGGCCGCCGATCTTCTCGCTCTGGCCGCCGCCCGGGGTCGTCGGCGTCTCGGTGGGGCTCGTCGGCGGGGGCGTCGTGCCCGTCCCGGTCGGCGTTCCGGTCGGGCTCGTGGTGGGGCCGACGCTGCCGCTCGGGCTCGGCTGGAGCGCGGGCGGGATCGAGAACGGATCCCGGGAACCGGCCAAGACCACGGGCGGCAGCGTCTCGCGGGGCGTCGGGGTGGGCGAAACCGTCGGCTGGGGCGTGGGACCGCCGGTGATGACCGCCGGCGGCGTCGTCCCCGCCTCCTCGCCTCCACCCCCTCCCAGCACGTTCAGCAACAGGAAGGCCACGACCGCCACCCCGGCGACTGCGCCGAGGACGATCAGCGCACGGCGGTCACGATCGGAAAGTGCCATCGATCAAGCTCCTGGGGTTCCGGTGCTCGGCCCGGGCTGGGACCCTGGACCGGCGCTCGGGTCGGTCGTGTAGAAGTTCACGGACAGCTGCATGGACAGCGACTGGGGCCCGGTCGTGGTGGTCGTGGTCTCGGTCCCGCCGCCCGGCGAGATGGACACGTTCGTCACCTTCGCGGCCCGGGGCAGCGTCTCCAGCCGGAACAGGAACTCCTGCAGCGAGAAGTAGGTCCCCGTGACGCTGATGCTGGCGGTGATCGCCGAGAACGAGCCGCTCGCATCGAGCGCCGGGTTGCCCGGCGACACCGTGAGGAAGTCCACGGCGGCGCGGTCGGCGGCGTCCGAGAGCAGCCGGATCATCGCCGGCAGATCGGCCGTGGGCGGGATCAGGTTCTCGATCTTCTTGAGCTCCTTCTTCGTCTGGGGGGCCTCGGCCTGGGCCTCCTGGAGGCTCCGGAGCTGCGCCTGCAGCGTGCTCGTCTGGTCCTGCGCCTGGGCCAGCTGGTCCTGCGTGTCGCTCACCTGGCTCCGCTTCGGCAGCACCAGGAAGAACACCGCCAGGAGCGCGATCACGGCGAAGACGACGCCGGCGACGATGGGAGCCCTGCGGTCGTTCACTGCTGGCCCCCTCTCCCCCGTGCCGTGAGCGCGTCACTCGTGAGGTCCACGCCGCTGTTGAACGTGTAGATCCCGGAGAAGGCACCGCTCTCCGTGGCGCTGCTCATCCAGGCGTTGGCCCAGCCCTTCACCTGGTCCAGGCGCGTCAGCCACGAGGCCAGCGTGTCGGTGCCGAGGGCCTGTCCGGCGAACGTGATGTTGCCGACCAGCGGCGTGGTGGTCCCCGTCGCCGGCGCGGCGCCGGCGACCGCCGAGATCTGCCCGGTGAAGCTGGTGAGGTACGAGTCGGACGGGATGATCCGCGAGACGTCCACGAGGATGCCCGACCACTGGATCTCGTCCAGGTAGACGGTCTGCAGCAGCTGCTGCTTCGCCTGCAGCTGGGCCTGGAGCGCGGCGAACTGCTGGAGCTCGGAGATCTGGCTCTGCAGCCGCGCGTTCGTGGCCTGCTGCGCTCTCAGGTCGTCCTTCGCGCGCGACAGGCTCATCGTGGCCAGGAAGTAGAAGAAGCCGATCACGGCCAGCACCACCACGCCGCCCAGGATCACGAGGGAGGTGGTGCGGCGGACGGCCGCGCGCTGGCGGAGCTCCGGGGGGAGGAGGTTGACCTGGGTCACGACTCCCTCCCCGGCAGCGCCAGACCCACGGCCGTGGCCAGGACGGGCTCGGCGTCGTCCATGACCTCGGGGGGCAGGTTCAGCTCGGGCTTCACGCGCCCGAACACGTGCCCGCGCTCGACCCGCACGGGGATCCGCTCCTGCAGCAGCTCCAGGAAGCCGTTCAGCTTCGAGCCGCCGCCGGTCACCAGCACGCGCCCGATCTTGGCCCCGGGCACCTGCGCCGTGTAGAACTCGAGCGAGGAGCGGACCTCGTCCACGAAGCTACTCGCGCGCGACAGGGCCACGCGCTGCACGTCGTCCTGGCTGGGGGCGTTCTCGACCTGCTCGCCGCGCTTCAGCTGCTCGGCGACGTCATCCTCCACGCCCAGCCCGCGCGCGACGGCCAGGGTCACGTCGCGCCCGCCCGAGGGCAGGATCCGGACGAACCGGGTCACGCCGCGATCGTGGACGCAGATGTTCGTGACGTGGGCTCCGACGTCCACGACGGCCTCGTCGCCGCCGCCCTCGAGGTCCAGGCCCTCGTCGCCGGTCCCCACGGCGCGGACCAGCGCGAACGGGTTCAGGTCGATCCCGACCGGCTCGAGCTTCGCGGCCTGCGCCGCGGCGACGGCCGCCCCGACCATGACCTTCTGGGCCGCCACGAGGAGGATCCGGAGCATCCGCCGGCCCTCCTGCTCCATCTCACCGAGGAGGTCGTAGTCGAGGACGGCTTCCTCGACCGACATGGGGATGAACTCCTGGACCTGGAAGCCCAGCGACGCGCGGAGCTCCTTCTCGGGCAGCCACGGGAGCGCGATCTCGCGGACCACGACCCGCTGGTTCCCCACGCCCAGGTGCACCTGCTTGGACTTGATCCCGGAACGGCTCCACAGCTCCTTGAGCGCCTCGGCGACCACGTCGGGCTGGCGGACCTCGCCGTTCTCCACGGCGCCGCCGGGCAACGGCACCTGCGCCGCCCGCACGACCGCCGGGCTGCCGCCGGCCGTGACCTCGGCCGCGCGGACCGCCGTCGAACCGAGGTCCAGACCCACCCGCGTCTTCGCCACCTAGGCGCCCTCCACCTTCACCGACCGCCCCGACAGGTAGCGGTCCACGTCCGATTCGCGAACCCGGTAGCTCCGGCCGAGCCGGATGGCCGGGAGCTCGCCGCTCTTGATCAGCCGGTACACGGTCATGCTCGAGACCCGCATCTCCTGACAGACCTCCGACACGGTGAGGAGCCGGTCGTCCCGCCCCATCCGGCCGATGCCGCGGCGGCTGCTCACCTCTCGTCGCCCTCCGACTGCACGGACCGGTCCGACAGGTACTTGTCGACGTCCGACTCCCGGATCCGGAAGTTCTTCCCCACCCGGATCGCCGGGAGCTGCCCGCTCTTGATCAGCCGGTACACGGTCATGTTCGAGACGCGCATCGTCGCGGCGACCTCACTCACGGTGAGCAGCCGATCGCCCACGAACGGCCTCCGCTTGCCCATGCTCACACCCTCTTCATCCTGCGGTTATCTCAACTGCCACAATCTTCACATCTGTCACGTTCGTCACATCCGCACCATGTTCAACGTCTTCCACGTTCATCGACTTCTTCACCGTCTCATCCCTGGGGCGCGGAAAGTAACACCTGCAACATGTGTCGTCAATCATCCCTACAGGCTACTTTCGGCACGTTAGGCTAAATTACATAGATGTAATTAGCTCTTTTCGTCAGGAGTCACAGTAGTAACCGGAGAGCGAGCAGGCGGAAGCTTGTGAGGGTGTTGACGGGTGCCTGGGTGAGAGGGTTCGGTCCCCGCTCTCCGCGTATGAGGCGGGTCAGTCGCCGTAGGGCGGTCTCAGGCCCCTGAACATCGGGAAGTGCCGGACGTTCGTGGTCGCGAGCTCCAGACCCAGCTGCTCCACCGTCGCCGCGACGATCAAGTCGGCGACACCGATCCCGGTGTGGCTGCGGCGAAGCCGGCGCCCCAACTCCCCCGCCGATCGCGCCACGGCTTCGTCCACGGGGACCCACCGCAGCCGCTGGAACAGCCGCTCGGCGCCGCTCCGCTCGTCGCTCCGGAGCCCCCTCAGCACCTCGACCCTCGTGACCTCGGAGCAGGTGGCTACCTCCTCGAGGCCCAGCAGGTAGTCGACGGCGCCGGCATCGCCTCTCAGGACGTCGATGAGCACGGTGGTGTCGAGGATGGGACTCACCGGCGGCGACGCTCGAGGTCTCGGTCGCGTTCGGCGTCCGCCTCCCGAAGCTCCTCCACGTAACGCCGTCCCTCCGGCAACCGGGGCACGGTACCGGCCGCCGCCCGGACGGCCGCCCGGAAGGCCTCGAGCTGCGCCGTAGCGTCGTCCGATCCGGCCAGGTAGGCATCCACGGCTTCCCGGATCAAGTCGGACTTCGTGGTGCCTTCGGCCGCCGCCCGCCTGGCCAAGCGCTCGTCCTGCGATTCCTCCAAGTAGATCTGGGTCCGCTTCATGATGTATGGAGTATACATCGCACCGGTCCTTCGGGGGAACGGGGCCGGCCATTTGACACCTGATGCGGCCCGCTCTAGCATCAAGCATCATGCCGAGGACGACCGTGAATCTCGATCCTTCCGTCCTCCGCGGCCTGAAGCGCCGGGCCCAGGCCGAGGGCAAGAGCCTCGGCGACGTCATCTCCGAGATCGTCGCTCCCGCACTCGATCGCGAGCAGAGGGCGTCGACCCCCCCACGCCTTCGGTGGCACACGGCTCGGATGGGCCCGCCGAAGGTCGACCTGGAGGACGAAGAGGCCGTTCGGGCAGCGCTCGGGCAACCGTGAGCTCGACGGTCGACGTCAACGTCCTGCTGTACGCGTCCGACAGATCGAGCACGTTCCACGCCGATGCGCGTGAGCTGCTCGACCGACTTGCGGAGGGCCCGGACCTCCTGTACCTGTTCTGGCCGATCCTCCTCGGCTATCTGCGGATCGCGACGCACCCGGCGATCTTCCCCCGACCCCTCTCGGCGGAGCAGGCCGCGGACAACGTCGAGCAGCTCCTCGACCTGCCCCACGTCCGAGCGATCGGGGAGGCGGAGGGCTTCTGGGGCGTCTATCGGGCGACCACTGCCGGCAACGTGGTCCGGGGGAACCTGGTGCCCGATGCCCATCTGGTGGCGCTGATGAGGCAGAACGGGGTCGCGTTGCTCTGGAGCCACGACCGCGACTTCCGCAAGTTCGACCAGATCAAGGTCCGCGATCCGTTCCGGGCCTGACCGATCAGGGCAGTCGGTTCAGGTAGAGCGAGGCCAGCTCGTGGCCGTAGAAGGCGGCGATCACGGCCCCCGCGGCCAGGAACGGGCCGAACGGGATGGCACGCTTGCGGCCGGCGCCGGCGAGCAGCGCGCCGATGGCCACCACTCCCCCCAGGAGGATCCCCGCGGCCGCGGCCACCCCCACGAAGCGGAGGCCGAGCGACCCCAGGACCACACCGATCAGGGCGGCCAGCTTCACGTCGCCCATCCCCATCCCCCGGGGCGAGACGATCGCCACGATCAGGAGCCCTCCCCCGTAGGCGAGGAGTCCGATGCCGGCCCGGACGAGGTCGACGTCGGCCCCCGCAAGCGCCGCCACCACGAGGTAGACGGGGAAGATCACCAGCGAGGGATAGACGATCTTGTTCGGCAGGATCTTGTGTCGGTAGTCGATGATCGCCAGGCCGACCATCAGGCCGCAGAACGGCGCCATCATTACGGCCACCCAGACGTCGTCGAAGTGCAGGGCGGCCGCCACGAATAGCGCCGCCGTGGCCAGCTCGGTCAGCGGGTAGACGGCAGAGATGCGGGCGCCGCAGGCTCGGCACCGCCCGCGCAGGAGCATCCACGAGACCACCGGGATGTTGTCCCAGCTCCGGATCTGCGTCCCGCACGACGGGCAACGCGAGCGCGGCCGCACGATGGACTCCCCCGCCGGCACGCGATGCACCACCACGGTGAGGAAGCTCCCGAAGATCAGCCCGAAGGGCAGCGAGATCACGATCCGGACGACGGTATCCATGGCCCTATCTCAATCGGACGCCGATGGCCTCGGCTGCAGCCCGGACCACCGGAAGGTCCACGGTCAGGACCTCCGGACGCCCCGCGACGTGGAGCCGTCGGACCGCCCGCTCGGCGAACAGGGTGACGTTGGCCCACGAAGCCTCGAGGGTGGACCACCACACGAACCCGGCGACACCCTCACCGAAGACCTCAAGCGCCATCGCCTGGGTGATGGACCGGTTCCGGTTCGCGACCATCGAGGCTCGGAGCCCTCGGGGCGCGAGCTCCGCCGGGTCGTCCAGATCGACCAGCCCGCCGAGGGTCGCATCGTCCAACGGGACCAGCGCGTACCGGCTCCCGTCCACCCGCCGGAGGTCCTCGTCCGTGATGGCCTGACCTCGGAACGCCTGGATGCGCTCGGCCACCGCAGCCTCGGGCTCGCGACTCACGTACATGGCTCCGTAGCGGTCGGGGTTGTCGTGCCGGCCGGTCCCCTGCCGCTGGCGAGGCACGAACAGCGCTCCCCCCTCCCGGCGGGCGGGGTGCTTAGGGACGTACGGGAAGACCCGGTACAGCAACTTGCCTCACGCGTAGGCCCCGGTCTCGTCCGCCTCGATCGCCTCGAGCACCTCCGCGACCCGTCCCTGAGCGAGGAGATCCATCGGGCGACGGTTGCCGAGGTGCGCGTTGACGCCCTGCAGCCACTTGAGCGCGGTGTCCCTGCCGTAGATCCCGAGGAGCCGCCCGAGCACGAACTCGACCGCCTCCACCTTCCTCCGGTTGGAGGGGTCGGGCTCCTCCGTGTGCAGCCACCGACTCACGCGGGAGGGGCTCACGCCGAGCACCCGGGCGAGCTTGGCCTGACCGCCCAGGTCCCGGCTCACGGCCCTGACCTTCTCCCGCACAGCGACCGGCATGTGGACAGATCCTTCGGTCGTGACTCTTAGCCGGGAGCGTATCGCAACGGAATCCATTGCGGCAACCGCAGCCCGACAGCGACTCCGTCCACAGACCTCGCTCGGACCGTGTCCCTTACCCTACGAACCCGACGCCACCTCGCGCAGGAACACGACGTCCTGCTCGAAGCCGGCGATCGGACTGACGCCGGGGATCAGGATCGGGTCGAACCGCATGGCGAACTTGTTGCTCACGTTCACGTTGCCGCCTAGGATCTGGCCGTCGAACGCCGTCTGCGGCTCCAGCTTCCCGTTGTTGGAGGCGTTGATCGTGCACGGGGTGTACAGGATGACCTTCGAGTTCCAGAAGTTCGTGTTGTTGTTGATCGAGATGTCGTTCGTGCCCCCCGTGCAGGTGGTCACGGCGTTCGCGTTCACGACGAACTCGAGGTCCAGACGCTGACCGGTATCCGAACACGTGTCGAAGCCGCACCAGTCCGACCTGTTCAGCATGGTGAACCCGCCGTCGTTCACGATGATGAGCTTCGCCCCGAACTTGTAGATGTCCGACTTCTTGATGTCGTTGGCCTGGAAGGACAGGTTCGGACAGTTCGTGACCCTGAGGATCGTCGGTGTCGAAGGGTCGGCGGTCCGCAAGTAAGTCAGTGCGGCCAGGCACGAGGTCGCGGGGACCGTGGTGAAGCCGTCTTCATCGATCGCCTCACATCCGTTCGCCGTGGACTCCCAGCACACCTTGGGGAGCGGCTGGTCCGGGGGATGAACCGTGGTCGCGGAGTTGGGCTGGATGCACGGCGTCCCGTCCGCGGTCAGGCCCTTCACGTCCAGCTTGGAGCTGACCGTCGTTCCGGCCGTTGCGCACCCCCCCACCGTTCCCCCGGTCCCCGAGGCCACGCCCAGGTAGGAGCTCGACGACTGCAGGTTGACGCCGATGGTCGCCGGCGAATCCAGAGTCGCCTGCGCCCATGACCACACGTCACCGGTAACGCTCGTGCTCCCGCCGATCGCCGCCGATCCGTTGTGGACGTAGATGTTCCCCTTCACGATCAGGTTGCCGCCGAGCGTGAGGTTGCCGTTGTTCACGTAGATGTTCGCGTTGATCAAGTACGGACCATCGACGGCGACGTTGCCGGAGATGTTCAGGTCCTGGTCGGCGATGATGGCCGCCTCGAACCCGCCTCCGCGGACCTCCTTCAGCTGCATGTATGCCTGCAGTGTGCGGGGCACGCCCTCGTTCGTCGTGCCCGTCGAGGTGACCAGCACCGCGGCGGGAGGGTTCTTCTGTCCAAGGTCCGTGCAGGCGACGGGCTGGCCCAGCGCGTTGAAGTACGTGGCCTGCACGCCGTAGTCGGTGACCCCCGGCTCGACGCTGAGCGTGCCCGTCACGGGATCCAGTCGACCCGAGGTCGGCGCAGGGCATGGGAGCTCTTCCGGCGGCGTGTTCTGCATCATCGACCAGAACGCGTTCACCCCGGCCTCCGCCGAGTTGACCGACTGAACCCGGTTCCGGTCGTAGGCGCTGGACGTGCTGGCGTGGATCGACAGGTTGACCACGTAGATCGAGAGCAGCAGGACGACGAAGGAGACCAGGAGGGCCACGATCATCGCCACCCCTCGCTCGTCGTCACGAAGTCGTACCAGCATCGTTCCCCCTCAGGACGTCGGGACCTGGTCGCACACGTCCTCGGGGTACCCGAAGAGCGTGTTGCGGCCGGTGAGCGAGACCTGGATCCGGACGGTGTCACCCGGGTCGTTGTCGTAGTCGTTGTTGACCAGCAGCAGGATCTCCACGGTGCGGTTGGCCTTGCTGAGATCCGCGCTCCGCGTGAACGCGGGGACGGCGAGCTGGCGATTCATGACCCCGGTTGCTACCGTCCTCCACGAGCTCGCCTGCTCGGGATGCAGCGGCGGCCAGTACTGCGTCTGGAGCTCCCGGGCGTCCGTGATGCGCCACAGCCTGCAGACGAAGCCCGCACGCGTGGGCGCGTTCGATTGCGTGTAGACCCTCAGGGTGTAGGAGGGAGCGCAACCGCTGCACGAGGCGATCCCCCCTTGCTCGGATGGCGCATTCTCCTTGGCCGGGTCGTACAAGACGTTGCCGGAGCGGATCTCCCGGTCCAGCTCCTCCACCGCCAGACGGGCCTCGTCGTTGTTGCGACCCCGGTCCGATTCGCGACTGGTCGCCCGCTGGATCGACGCGAACGTGCTGAGGAAGATCAACAGGGCAACCGCCAGGATCGAGGTCGCCACCATCACCTCGACCAGGGTCAATCCCTGTTGGTCCTGCGACCGCCGCCTCCACCTCATGAGCCCTCGACCGATCATCGCATCCCTCTCTAGGGGCTCGGGGACGGGCTGGCGCCGGGGGCGGGAGAGTAGGAGGAACGCGCTGCAACGGTGCCCAGGTCGACGGTGATCGTCACATCCAGGACGATCGTCCCGTTCAGGGAGACGGAGTACTCGTACTGCCCCGCCAGCGGTGCCTGAACGCTGGCGGTCGCGCTGTTCGCCCCCGGGTTGGCTTGACCGGCGGTGCCGGCCCCGTTCGTTCGTCTCACGGCCGCCACCGAGACGCCTTCGAGCGGGGTGAGGGTGGCGGTCACGGTGCCGAGCAGCGGGTCCGGCACCGACGCCACCATGGCGGGCAGGGTTCCCCCGTCGGTCGCGGACAGCTGTACATACCCTCCGTTCCCACCGTTCGCCGCCGCGTCCCAGTACCAGATGGTTCCCCCGTCCACGCTCGTCGAAGGGGCCGGTGCGCTCGTGCCGGAGGAGGCCTGAGCGCGGTCGGAATAGCCGTCGAGACGGAGGAGGTAGCCGAGGAACGCCCCCGGCGCCTTGACGTTACCGGGGAAGCCCCCGATCCCGACATCACCCAGGCCGCGGCTCGCCGTGGTCTCCAGGTAGCCGTCCT
>DASWAT010000054.1:0-1706 GCA_036390995.1 Actinomycetota bacterium
ATCGCCGGGGAGCGAGAGAAGCAGATCCTGCTCCTGGTGGAGGACGAGGTCCTTTCCGACGAGCGCGTGGCTCGCGTGCGGATCTGGAGCACCGCCGGCATCCTCATCTTCTCCACCCACCCGCGGGACCGGGAGGGAACCACCGCGAGCGGGAACGAGCAGCTCGGCGCCTCGATGACTGGCCAGGTCGTGAGCGACGTGGCCGAACCCAGGTCGCCGAGCGATGGGCTGGCCGGCTCGGGCGACGCGATGCTCGAGACGTTCGTGCCGCTCCGCCTGACCGATCGCGCGGGTGTGGCCGGCGTGGTCGAGATCGACCAGCACCACCCGGCGATCACTCGAACGGCTCGGTGGCTCTGGCGCTCGCTAGAGGCGGTGACGGCAGCGCTGCTGCTCGGAGCCCTCGCCCTGGCGGATCGCCGGGTCGCCGAACTGGAGGCACATGTGCGGGAGCTCGAGCAGCAGCGGAACGAGGCCCTCTTGGGATCGGAGCAAGGCCGGCACCTGGTGGCCGGGATCCAGGCCGAGCTTGCAGCGGCGAGCCGTCGGGCCGAGGACGCGGAGCAGCGGGTTCGTGAGCTCGAGAACGAGGTCCCACCTCCCTCGGATCTCCCGGAGGCCATCGCGGAGGTCCACGTCGACGAGGTCGTCCTCGAAGACACACCGGTCGTCCCACTCCCCACCGAGGACGCCTCAGCCCGGGAGTTCCCCCTCGAACCAGCGCCCCCGTCCGTTCCTGAGGAGGAAGGCTCTCGCTGAGGACGCGCCTGGCCCGCGCGGCGGCCGCCCGCCACCGCATCGGGGCCGGCACCGAAGGACGGGAGGAAGCACCGCCGAGCGACTGATCTCCGTCGTCCGCGCATCCGGGCTCAAGACGGCCGTCCGTGCGGACGACGCTTCTACGGGAGGTGAACGGATTGGTCGCCGATGCCGCTCAGTCCTTCTGGGGCCTCTTCATCGCAGCGTGGCTCGTCGGGGTGACCCTCTACGGTGTCGTCGCCGGCGTCGAGTACGTGGTCCGCTTCGTGCGCCGCGCCGAGTCACATCACGCGAAGTAGCCCGGTTCCCGCCATTGCGGCAACACGGCCGGGCCGTGCATCATCTCTCGCCGGCACTCCTTCCGCGCGGCTTCATCTCGGCGAAGATGGGTCGATGACTGAAGGATGGCGACGCTGGAGCGGGAGGTCTCGCGTTCGTCCCGGCTGGGGGACCGGCTGAGCCTGCTCCTGGTCGCGGCCGCCGTCTATGCCATGGCATTCGTGAGCGGCCGAAGATCCTTCGCCCCGCGAGCGTAGGGGTCGTCCGGTGCGGCCATGGGGCGCCGCCCACCGCCGCTCCGAGCGTCGCGACCGGGGAGCGTGCCGAAGACCACCTCCCATGTGTGTTCGCCGACACCGACCGTCAGAGCGCCCGACCGTATCGTCCGCCCATCGAGAAGCACCGAAGGAAGGGAGGACACGATGAGCGCTTCGACCCAGACACTGCAGCAGCCGCGAAGGATCCGCACCTCGGCGATCCTCGTGCTGGCGGCGATGCTGGTGGCGATCCTGGCGGCGGTGACCTTCGCGTCGTCCACCTCCGACCCGTCTCAGACCATCGCGCGAGCGCCGGCCATCACGGTTTCCGAGGGCATGAGCCCGGGGGCGGGGGCAGCAGACCGGCAGGACGGACGTTCGTCGGCGGCCGCCGTGAGGCCGGGGGTGTTC
>DASWAT010000055.1:0-2523 GCA_036390995.1 Actinomycetota bacterium
CGATCGAGCACTGCACCCGCGGTATCGGGATCTGGGACTGGGCCAGCAACGACCAGGGCGGAGAACCCGACGTCGTGCTGGCCTGCTGCGGGGACGTTCCGACCATCGAGACGATCGCCGCCGTGGACCTGATCCGCCACCACCTGCCCGATCTCAAGGTCCGGGTGGTCAACGTGGTGGACCTGATGCGCCTGGAGCCGGACACGGAGCATCCTCACGGGATGCCGGATCCGGAGTTCGACGCGCTCTTCACGACGAACAGGCCGGTCGTGTTCGCCTTCCACGGGTACCCAGGGCTGATCCACCGGCTCACGTACCGGCGCGCGAATCACGACGAGCTGCACGTGCGCGGCTACAAGGAGGAGGGGACGACCACGACGCCGTTCGACATGGTCATGATGAACGACCTGGACCGGTTCCACCTCGTGATGGACGTGATCGACCGGGTTCCGGGGCTCGGGTCGAAGGCTGCGCACGTCCGACAGCTGATGGTGGACCGGCGTCTGGAGTGTCGGGCCTACACGCGTCGCGTCGGCGAGGATGCCCCCGAGATCCGCGAGTGGACCTGGCCCGCATGACGTGAGCGACCCGGATCGGCTCCTCGTGGTGAACGCCGGCTCCAGCAGCCTGAAGCTACGGGTGCTGGACCCAGACGACGCGGTGGTCGCCTCCGAGGACCTGCCGGCTCCGCGGGGACGATCCGACCTCGCGGCCCTGCGGAGCGCGATCGAGTCGTTCGGATCGATCGATGCGGTGGGACACCGGATCGTGCACGGGGGAAGCCGATTCGTGGGACCGGTGATCGTGGACGACGGGGTCCGGGCGCAGCTCGAGGCTCTCACCGACCTGGCCCCGCTGCACCAGCCGAAGTCGCTGGCGGCGCTTGATGCGGTGGGGGCGATCCTTCCCGGCGTGCCGGCCGTCGCCTGCTTCGACACGGCGTTCCACGCCACGATGCGTCCCGCGGCGTCGACCTACGCGCTCCCACGGGAATGGAGGACCCGGTGGGATCTGCGGCGGTTCGGGTTCCACGGCCTCTCCCACGCGTACGCGGCGCGACGGACAGCGGAGATGCTCGGGCGCGGACCGATGGGGTTGCGCATCGTCAGCTGTCATCTGGGTGCCGGGGCATCGCTGGCGGCGATCGTGGACGGGCGATCGGTCGACACGACGATGGGGTTCACGCCCCTGGAGGGCCTGGTCATGGCGACCCGTTCGGGGACCGTGGATCCGGGGTTGGTGTTGTGGCTCGAGGAGCACGTGGGGATGCCCTCCGCCGAGCTGGGGGCGACCCTCGAGCATCGCTCCGGACTGCTTGGACTTGCCGGGACCGCGGACATGCGCACGGTGTTGCAGGCCGAGGCCGCCGGCGACCCTGCGGCTCAGCTGGCCATGGATGTCTACCTGCACCGGTTACGGGCTGGGATCGCGTCGATGGCTGCAGCGATTGGCGGGCTGGACGTCCTGGTGTTCACGGGTGGCGTCGGCCAGAACGCCGCGGGGGTGAGGGAACGGGCGGCCGCGGGGCTGGCGTTCCTTGGCATCGCGCTCGACCTCGCGAGCAATGCCACCATGCGGGGGGACGGGCAGGTTGGAGCGGAGGACGCGGCGGTTCGCACGTTGGTGATCGAGGCTCGTGAGGATCTGGAGATCGCTCGAGAGGCGCGCCAGGTGCTGAAGGCGCGGGTAGTGCAGACCGCAGAGAGGCGGCGAACGGAAGATCGCGCCCGGGCCCCGCATCCCCCTCCGCCTCGTGGCGCTTGACGAGCTTGTGCACCCCCACTGCCTCGACAGCCGCACGCCCGGACCACCCCGTTGTTCGTCGGTGCGTCGATCCGTTTCGCTCAGCGCCACATCCGCTCGGGACTGACCGGTGCGAAGGCCCTCGGGGCTTCGGATCCCGACCGCGACCTTCGATGCAGCGACAGGATCGCGTACGCGCAGATGCCCACCGCGGCCAGCATCAGCAGGACGGCCACCACGCGAACGTCGTGTGCGTAGTCCTCCGCGAACTGCATGCGGTGCAGGTGGTCCGGGCCGAGGATCCGGGTCCAGTCGCCCTCGGGCGCGCCGAGGAGCGGAAGCCGGCCCTCGGGCGCGTCCGCGATGTAGATGGCCGTGTCACCACAGGCCTCGCCGGCCCAGGCCAGGAGCACCGCACCGGCCAGGAGGTCACGCCGCCACGCGAGCATCGCGACCGCGAGCGTGAGCGGGAACAGGATCTGTGTTCCGTTGCCCATGACGAGCATGACGACCTCGCCGAAGGGCCGGAACAGCCAGTGGCCGGTCTCGTGCACCGCGATGTCCATGTACGTGAGCCCGGGCGGTCGCTCCCCGACGCGGAACACGAACCAGCCACACAGACCGGTGAACACGATGGTGGCGACGTAGTGCCAGGTTCGGTAGTCGTGCCGGCTCGCCCTCATGCCTGCTCTATCGGCCGGCGGATCCATCGCGATGAGCCGATGGGGGTCGCGTTCGTGCGTCTCGGCCGGGCCCGGTACGATGCGTGGAGACGCCCTC
>DASWAT010000056.1:0-7876 GCA_036390995.1 Actinomycetota bacterium
AGCGGCCAGGCGAGCGCGAACGACCCGACGATGCCCAGCGACGCGACGACGAGCGCCTTGACGTCGCCCGGCAGAGCGACCGGTCGCAGCGCGAGCGCGAGAGCCACGAGCACCGGCCCCTGCACCATGAACGCCGCGTACGAGCCCCGGGCCATCGCCCGCCGCAGCCGTCCCGAGCCGTTCAGGTGCCGCTGCACGAATGCCAGCACCCAGATCGGCCCCGAGACGGCAAGCACGCCCTCGGCCATCGCCCAGACCAGCGCCAGCAGCCCCCACCCCCCGAAGTACTCGTCTTGCTCCAGGCCGCGCAGGTCGGTGGTCACGGCGACGACCACGATCGCGAGCGTCGAGATGAGGGTGGCGGTCCCGCATCGCCGCGCGAGCGCGCGCGGCACGGGCCGGAGCCACCCTCGCCGCGCCGCCGCGATGCCGAGGCCGAACATCGCCAGGTACTCCGGCCACCCCCACAGCTTCAGGTTCAGGGGCTGGTTCGAGTCCACGGGCAGGACGATCCGGACGGCGAACGACGCGACGCCGACGGCCAGCGCGAGCACCACCAGGTGGCGCAAGCGCAGGGACCCCTCCGGCGGCCTCGGCGGCGGGAACACCCTCCGCCACCAGGCGAGTGCGACCGAGAAGAGCAGGAGCACGCCGACGAACCACATCGGGCCGTTGTCGAGGACCGGGTCGGTGTTCGTGACCGACCGCCAGAAGCCGACGTGCAAGAACGGCCCGAAGAGAGCGTATTCGAGGAGCGGCCACACCACGAGCGTGTAGACGGCGAGCGGCACGCCCAGCCGCAGGAGGCGATCGGAGACGAATCGGGACGATCCCTTCCGTACCAGCGAGCCCTCGGTCAACAGACCCGAGATCAGGAAGAACAGCGCCATGAGGAAGAGCCCACCGAGGACGAGGACCAGGATCGCGTAGATCTTCTCGGCGACGTCGGAGAGCGTCACCTCCTGGACGTCCTGGTAGGTCCAGCTGCCGAAGGTCGCGTACCCCATCACGGCGTGCGACGCGATGATGCCCGCGATCAGCAGCGTCTTGAGGTTGTCCAGGTACGCGAGACGCTCGCCGACGAGAGGTGGCTGGACGGCGAGGTCCGCTCCACCGGCAGGCCCGGTCGAGGGACGAACGCCCCTCTCAGGCGCCACTCGCCGCACGGAGACACTCCGCCCATCCATGGCCCGTACCTTCCGTCTGAGCATCCGGCAGCGGGATCGGAGGCCCAGGGTCGAACGCCCCATCGCGGCCGGGACGGCGCCGTCAGCTCAGGCGTGGGCCTCGACGGGTTCGCCTCAAGACCGCCCGCGTGGGCGTGTGGGGGGCGAGCTTGCCTCCTGACGTCTTGTCGTGCCGTGACCGTTTCGAAGGTCCCCGCCAAGGCGACTGCTTGCGTCCGGCCAGGTCGTTCACCAGAACAACGGCTCCGTCCGCATAACACAGGATCCTCCTGCTACAGCAGCCGAGGTCGAGCCGGTCTGACACGGTTCGCCGGCCCAGGGGGCCGGGGCTCAGTACTCCTTGCTTTCCACAGGCTCGACGATCCGCGTGCGTGGGTTCGACATGATCGTTCCCTGAACGCCCTCCCAGGTGACCCGGAGAGCGCTGAGCAGGGCATCGGCCTCGCCTGGGGTGTCGAACTCGAGGTCGATCATCACGTAGTTCGCGTCGTCGATCGGCCGAAGCACCTGGTACCGGCGGACGCCGGACTTCTCCCGCCCGATGGGGTCGCCATCGAAGGCCCGCTTCCAGGCATCGTAGTCCGGGACGGGGTGTTCGATCCGCAAGATCGACATCGTGCCTCCTCCTGCTCCGACGATCTCCTTCCGGGATCTCGTCCCGGACGTCCGTGCCCTCCCTCGTATCCGCTACAGTTCTACTGTATCGGATACGGTGCTACTGTAACCGAATGCCGAAGGCTGTCAAGTCCCGTCGCACCTACGACTCGCCTCGGCGCCGCGAGCAGGCGCGCGCCACCCGCCGTGCACTACTGGATGCGGCACGGGAGCTGTTCATCGAGGGCGGCTATGTCGCGACGACCATCGAGGCGATCGCCGCACGCGCTGGGGTCTCGCCGGAAACGGTGTACGCGACGTTCAAGAGCAAGCGGTTGCTGCTTTCGGCGTTGATCGACGTATCGATGGCGGGGGACGACGCGCCCGTACCGATCCTCGAGCGCGCCTGGGTGGAGGAGTTGCGTGACGAGCTCGACCCGCATCGCAGGCTGCAGGTCCTGGCGAAGAACGGGAGGTCGATCCTGGAGCGGGTGGCCCCGATCTACGAGGTCCTGCGGGGCGCGGCGGCCGCCGATCCGGAGATCGCCTCGCTGTGGGAGCTCAACAAGGCGCAGCGCTTCGCGGGGCAGAGCGAGCTGGTTCGCATCCTGGCCGCGCGCAGCTCCCTGCGCGCAGGGTTGACCGTGAGGACGGCTGCGGACATCCTCTTCGCGATCGGCAGCCCGGAGACCTACAGGCTGCTCGTCGTCGACCGCGGCTGGTCCGCGGATCGATTCGAACGCTGGTACACGGATACGCTGGCCCGGCTCCTGCTGGCCTAGGAACCGACAGGACCCACGACTCGAACCATGCCGGTACCGACGGGTGATCGGAGACTCCGGCACCCCACCGTGTGGGACTCGGGCGATGCCGTCCGGCTAAGCTTGAACGGATAGCGCCCGCGACGCTCGACCGGAGGAGGGGACGTGGCCGAGCTGACGGGCGATGTCGACAGGGCCCGAGATGCCATCGCGCACGAGGCGTGGGCCGAAGCCTACGGGGAGTTTCGCCTCCTCGCTCCCTCGCGCCTCTCCCCACGAGACCTGGACGACTTCGCCGACGCGGCCTGGTGGCTCTCCAAGATCGACGAGTCGATGGCCGTGCGGCAGCAGGCGTACGCCGGCTACGCCGCCGCGGGAGAGGATCGGCCGGCCGCATACGTCGCAGCCCGCCTGTCCATCGAGCACTTCCTGCACGGCGAGCCGGCGGTGGGAGCCGGCTGGCTGATGCGGGCACAGCGGCTCCTTCGCGAGCAGCCGGAGAACTTCGAGCACGGCTTCCTTGCCGTCGTCGAGGCCACCATCGCCCGATCCCGCGGGGAGCTCGAGGAGGCGGCAGGGCTCGCGAAACGGGCCACGGAGATCGGACAGCGCCTCGGGCACCGAGACCTGATCGCCACGGCGCTCCATACCGAGGGACTCGTGCTCATCGACGAGGGCAGGGTCTCCGAGGGCCTGCCCCTCCTGGACGAGGCGATGACCTCGGCCGTGGCCGGTGAGCTCAGCGACTACTTCACGGGGGTGGTGTACTGCAACGTCATCGAGGCCTGCCTGGCGCTGGCCGACGTTCGGCGGGCCGGCGAATGGAGCGAGGCGGCGAGGGCATGGTGCGAGTCCATCCCACCGACGTCCCCGTATCCGGGGCTCTGTCGGATCAACCGCGCAGAGGTGGCCCGGCTCCGGGGGGAGTGGGCCGAGGCGGAAGCCGAGGCCTCGCGCGCGTCGGAGGAGCTGATGCAGTTCGACCCGATGGCCGCCGCTGCGGCCTTCTACGAGACGGGAGAGATCCGGCGTCGGATCGGCAACTTCGCCGGGGCCGAGGAAGCCTTCGCGCGCGCGCACGAGATCGGGCTCGAGCCCCAACCCGGGCTAGCCCTCCTCCGGCTGGCCCAGGGCAAGGCGGAGGCCGCCCACACGGCGCTCCGGGTGGCGGTGACCGGCGAGCCCGGCCCTCCGCACCGACGCGCACGGCTCCTCGCGGCACGGGTGCACGTCGCGCTCGCCGTGAACGACCTCGACGCGGCGAGGCCGGCCACCGACGAGCTCGAGACGATCGCTCGACACTTCGAGACCCCGGTACTCGACGCGACCGCCGCAACGGCGCGTGGGGAGCTCTGCCATGCCGAGGGCGACGTGCCGGGAGCCCTCGGCCGCTTGCGTCGCGCCTACGCCGTCTGGCAGGAGCTCAGGCTGCCGTACGAGGCCGCCCGAGCCCGGATGCTGTACGGCGTCGCGCTCCGTACCGCCGGCGACGAAGAGGGGGCGCGGCTCGAGCTGCGCGCCGCACTGTCCGCGTTCGAACGCCTGGCCGCCGCTCCGGATGCGGCGAAGGCCACCGAGCTCCTGGCCGGCCCGGCGAACCTGCCGCGAGGCCTCACGCCGCGTGAGGCCCAGGTGCTACGCCAGGTCGCCGCGGGCAAGACGAACCGTGAGATCGCGGCCGAGCTCGTGATCAGCGAGCACACGGTGGCCCGGCACGTTCAGAACGTGTTCGCGAAGCTCGACGTCTCGACGCGATCGGCGGCGACCGCCTTCGCATTCGAGCACGGTCTCGCCTGACTCACGCCTCGGCGTGGTCAGTTCTCACCACGACGCCGACCTCGGGACTTGGCTGGTTCCGGCGATGAGCCGCGGTCGGCCGCCGGCCTACGGTCCCTCGCAGGTGATGGAAGGAGGCAAGCGATGGACGGTCGCGGCGCGGAGCGTTTCGAGACGGTGATCATCGGTGGCGGTCAGGCCGGTCTCGCGACCGGGTACCACCTGAGGAAACGTGAACGGCGGGTCGTGATCCTGGACGCCCACGATCGGATCGGCGACGCCTGGCGCACGCGCTGGGACTCACTCCGCCTGTTCACGCCCGCGCGCTACGACGGACTGCCCGGCTGGCCCTTCCCGGCGAGCCCGTGGTCGTTCCCGACGAAGGACGAGATGGCCGACTACCTGGAGGCGTACGCCGAACGGTTCGACCTGCCGGTTCGAACCGGCCTCCCGGTGGACGGGCTCTCCAGGCAGGCAGATCGGTACGTCGTCTCGGCGGGCCACCGGCGGTTCGAGGCCGACAACGTGGTGGTGGCATCGGGCGCTCACCACATCCCGAAGGTTCCCGCCTTCGCCGCCGAGCTGGCTCCGGACATCGTGCAGCTGCATTCGAAGGAGTACCGAGGTCCCTCGCAGCTGCGCGAGGGAGACGTCCTCCTCGTGGGCGCGGGCAACTCGGGCGCCGAGATCGGCATCGAGGTGTCGCGCTTTCACCGCACCTGGCTCTCGGGACCGGACACCGGGCACATCCCGGTTCGCCACGGGAGCGTGGCGGCACGGTTCGGCTTCTCCGTCTTCCGGTTCTTCGGCCACCACGTGCTGACCACGAGGACGCCGATCGGCCGAAAGCTGCGGCCGAAGCTCATCACCAAAGGGGACCCACTCATCCGGGTCAAGCCGAAGGATCTCGCCGCCGCGGGGGTCGAACGCGTCGCCAGGGTGGTGGGCGTGCGCGACGGTCGGCCCCTATTGGCGGACGATCGGGTCCTCGACGTGGCGAACGTCGTCTGGTGCACCGGCTTCCGGACCGATTTCGGGTGGATCGAGCTCCCGGTCTTCGGCGACGACGGGCAGCCCGTGCACCACCGAGGCGTCGTGGGCTCCGAGCCCGGCCTGTACTTCGTGGGTCTCGTGTTCCTCTACTCGCTCTCGTCCGACGTACTCCCCTCCCGCGGGAGGGACGCCGAGTACATCGCGAAGCGCATCGCCTCACGCGCACGGAACGGCCGACCGAGAGCCGACGTGTTGGCCGGAACGTGAGGCAACCGACGCCCAAGGCTGCACGCGTCTCCGGAGAGACGATCTTGAGTGCGGCGACCTGGGCGGACGAGTTGTTGGACACGGTCGACCCGCGACCGGGGGAGCGGGTCCTGGACATCGCCTCTGGAACGGACGTGGTCGCGCGCAGAGCGGTCGACAGGGTCCTGCCCGGCGGCACGGTGGCCGAGTGGCGCGAGCGCGAGGCCTCGAGCCTGCCGTTCGCGACCGCTTCGTTCGACGTCGTGGTGTGCCAGCAGAGGCTCCAACTGCTGCCGGATCGGGGCCGCACCCTCTCCGAGGTGCGGCGAGTGCTCGCGCCGGGAGGCCGCGTGGGCGTGTCCGTGTGGGGGCCAATCGAACGGAGTCCCGCGTTCGCTGCACTGGCCGACGCGCTCGAACGTCACGCGGGTGTGCGGACCGCTTCGGCGGTGCGGTGGCTCTTCTCGCTCTCCGAAGCGGACGACCTGCGAGCCCTGCTGGCCGACGCCGATCTCGCCCGTATCCGGGTTCGGACTGCGAGGAGGACAACCCGGTTCGCCTCGGTGGCCGCGTTCCTCCATCGATACGACCCTGGACCCGTGGCCGGCCCATGGATCGAGCCCATGTCCGAGCAGGGCCGGCGCAGGGTCGTCTCCGACCTGGAAGCCGGGCTGGCCCCCTGGATCGATGGGGGCGGGCTGATGGTCACGACGGAGGTCAACATCGGAGTGGCGAGGCACCTCCCCGACCTCCTCGAGAGCGGACCCGTACGATCCAGGCAGAGCTTCGCGTCGTGAGCGGTTGCCGACCTCGGGCGTAAGCTGTGACCCTGCACCGTCGGAAGCGACGCGGCCGTGGGGCAAGATGCGCGACCTGGGCGGAAAGGCCACGCGTGGACCACCCGAAGCGGACCATCTTCTACGAGCGCCATCAAGGCCTCGGGGCCAAGCTGGTGGAGTTCGGCGGATGGGACATGCCCCTCCAGTACCCCTCGGGCACGATCCAGGAGCACCTGGCTACCCGTGGATCGGCCGGCGTGTTCGACGTCTCCCACATGGGCCGGTTCGTCATCAGGGGGCAGGGGGCCGTCGAGTTCCTCCAGCACGCGCTCACGAACAACGCCGCAGCGCTCGACGGGCGGCCGGTGGGCGCCCAGTACACCTTGATCCCGAACGCCGGGGGCGGCGCCGTCGACGACGCCTACCTCTACCGCTTCATCCCCGGCGAGTACCTCCTCGTGGTCAACGCCGCGAACCGCCTCAAGGACTGGGAGCACCTGAACTCCCACCTCGGAGCCTTCGACGGGGTGGAGATGGTCGACCGCACCGAGGAGCTCCTCATGCTGGCCCTGCAGGGGCCGGCCTCGCGGCAGATCCTCTCCGAGATCGTCGGTGAGGACCGGCTGCCCGAGCCCATCCGCAACGCCGTCGCCGTTGCCGAGTTCGGCAAGACGCGCCTGCTGATCGGGCGGACCGGATACACGGGCGAGCCGGTCGGCAGCGAGCTGTTCGTCGAACGGGACCGCGCGCTCGAGCTGTGGGACGCGCTCGTGGACCGCGGCGCCGTCCCGTGCGGCCTGGGCGCGCGGGACACCCTGCGGCTGGAGGCGGGCCTGCCCCTCTACGGCCACGAGTTCGGCACCGATCCCGACGGGACCGAGATCCCGATCTTCGCCGTCCCGCTCACACGGTTCGGGGTGAGCTTCTCACCGCTCAAAGGTGCGTTCGTCGGGCGGGCGCCGCTCGAACGCCAGTTCGCGGCGGCGGGCAGGATCATGAACCGGGACTTCTCCGCACCCTCCGATCTTCCGCGCATCGTCCGGCCGGTCGCCGTCACCGGCCGCGGCATCGCCAGGGAGGGCGCGAAGGTCTTCAAGGGCGGACGGCCCGTCGGCTACGTGACGAGCGGGACCGCCGTCCCCTACTGGATCTTCGACGGCGAGGGCGAGAGGGCTCGCCCGGCCGGGGAGCACCGCACGCGGTCGATCTGCCTCGCGTACCTCGACGCCGACGTCCTCGACGAGGAACCCGTTACGATCGATATCCGCGGCAAGCTCACCGAGGGCATCGTCGTGCCGTTCCACCTCCGCTCCGAGGCGCCTCCGTACGCCCGGCCCATCGTGGTGCTTCCCGAGGCGCCGGAGGAGGCCGCGGCCGCCGCCCCCGTGAGGGCGGCTGTGCGACGGCTGCTCGAGCGGGCCGCCGAGAACACCGAGTGGCGGCAGCGCGAGTGCGTGAACCTCATCCCATCCGAGATGACGGCCTCCCCGATGGTGCGGCTGCTCCAGATCATGGACCCGGCCTTCCGCTACGCGGAGCA
>DASWAT010000057.1:0-4885 GCA_036390995.1 Actinomycetota bacterium
CCCGGCCAACGAGCGAGGGGCCGTGATGGGAACGACGAGCGCGTTCCTCGATCTGGGTTTCGGTCTTGGGCCGGCGACGCTCGGGTTCGTCGCCGCGGCGGTCGGCCGCGGCGGGACGTTCCTGGTCGGGGCGGCCGTCGCCGCCGCGGGGCTCCTGCTGGTGCTGATCGCGCGGCTCGGCCGCTCAAGCGCCGATCCCGAGCCGGCGCCCGCCAGCGAGCCGTAGCCCGCCCTACTTGCCCTGTTGCACGAAGTGGCTCTCGTCCGGCTCGGTGCCCGCGGGCCAGCCGGGGTAGTCGTCACCGGGGTATTCCCACGGCGTGCCGTAGCAGGTCTGGATCTTCGCCGTCGGGCGGGCGTCCGTCCGCGGGTTGCGATCGAAGTCGAAGACGTGCTCGAAGTTGTGGCTCCGCTCGATCCTCGCGGTGAGGTACGGGAGGCCCCAGTTGTCCTCGATGAACCTAAGCGGCGCGCACAGATCGGCCTCGGCGTCGTCGATGTACCCCTTCTTCGCGTACGGCGAGATGACGAGGGTCGGCACCCGGAAGCCGAAGCCGAGCTCGTCGACCTCGGGCGGCTGCACGTGGTCGTAAAGACCTCCCCACATATCCCACGAGATGAACAGCGCGGTGTGCTCCCAGGCGTCGCTCTCCATCACGGCGTTCACGATGCCGGCGAGCCAGTTCTGCGAGAAGCACGTGCTCTCGGGGGGATGGCCCGAGAGCTCGAACCGCGGGGTCACCCAGGTGACCGCGGGCAGCTTCTCCTCGCGGATGTCCTCCACGATCCGATCGACCGGGCGGATGGTCTCGGGCCTCCACAGGTCGGTATGGAACACACCCGAGACCGCATTGAGCGCGTTCCAGAAGTAACCGGATTGGTAGGGGCTCGCGGAGTAGTAGGCCCAGCTCACCCCGATCTCCTCGAGCTGCTGCGGAACCGTTCGGAAGTCGAAGCACGTGTCGTGTTTGGTGAGGTTGCCCTTGTCGTCCTTCACGAAGACGAACACGTCGTCGCCGACCGCGTCGCAGCCCCAGCTCTTGAAGATACCGTTCTCGTCCTTGCGAACCTCGATGTTCTCAGGGTTGTCGATCACCCCCCCGGACTGACCTGCCACGAAGAAGAGGTGGTTCGGGTACGAGGGGCCGCCCACCGAGCAGAAGAAGTGATCGCACAGGACGTAGTCCCTCGCGTGCTGCCAGTAGACCGGAACGTCCTCCTCTTCGAACGTCGTGTAGGCCCACGGATCGCCGAACTGGCCGGTCGCGAAGCCGTCGTACGCCCCGCCGTCGACGCTGTTCAGGAACGCAGCCCGGTCGTGCGGTAGATCGCCCGGGAGCCAGGCCGGGCAGCGCGTCAACGGCACCTCCTCTCCGAACTTCACGCCGGTCGTGGCGCCGTTCGCGGCGGGGAACCTGCCGAAGAGGTTGTCGAAGCTCCGATTCTCGGGCATCACGTACACGACGCGCTTGATCGGCCACCGGGTGTCGGTCGCCGCGACCGACCTCGAGGCCGTCGGCGTGACGACCGGCCGCTTCCGGCCCCCGCCGGTGCACGCGTGCAGGGTGGCTCCGGCGATCGCGAGGCCCGACGTCCTCAGGAAGCGCCGTCGGGAGAAGAACGGGGATCGGTCGTCCTCGGGACGCTCACCGGCCCCGCGGTCGATCTGGTGGCGGGCATGCGGATCGTGCGGGCTCTGCACGGTCTCGACTGTAGCAAAGGGGTCGAGGACGTCGGAGGAGAGTCGTCTGGCCCGGACAGCTAGTCCGGCGACACGGTCCGAAGCATCGAACGGAGCAGCGCGGCGAGCGACTCCTGCTCCTCGGACGAGAGATGCGCCGTCACCGACCGCTCCTCCTCGTTGAACCGTGGGAACAGCGCTGCGATCTTCTCCTGGCCCGCGGCCGTGAGGCTGACGCGAACCATCCGGCCGTCCTCAGCGTTGCGGCGACGCTGGACCCAGCCCCGCTTCTCGAGCGTGGTGACGACGCCGGTCGAGGTCGATCGGCTGATGCCGACGGCGGCGGCGAGATCCCGCGACTCCATCTCACCCCACACCCACAGCACCCACAGCACCACGAACGAGGTCCACGAGAGGCGGTCGGCGGCCAGGACCTTGCTCTCCATGTTCCGGCGGATCGCCGCCGAGGCCCGGAACAGGTTCGAGACCACGGCCATGGCGTGGAAATCGAGCGGGAGGTGTCCCAGCTCCTCCAGGACCTTGCGTTCGGCCGGCAGGAGGCCGCCCGGCTGCGAGAGCATGTCGTCGCGCCCCGTTGACATGCCGCGCATCCTACCGCCGAGGGAGGCCGGGGCTCAGAGCGAGAAGTCTGTCAGAGGGGCCTCCATCGTCAGGACCTCCCGGCCCGATCCCCATGCCGAAACGTCGGAGACGGCCTTCCCGTCCATGGCGAGCTCGACGAGCGACCTGCCGAACACGCTCGCGAACTTGAACGCGTGGGCCGACCCCTGACCGACGGCGGCATGTTCGTGGCCGGGCACGAGGTCGAGCACGAAGTCCCGATCGGGCGTCATCGTGTACAGGCAGCTCTTCTGCGCGAGGTACGGCCCGAACCCGCCCGGCAGGTGCTCCTGCATGAACGCGTCCAGCCCGGCCGCGTATCGGGGGTCGGGGTCGAACGTGCGAGTGTCGCCGGTGACCTCGCGCCCGCCGACGTCCCACCCGATCTTCGCTCCCGGCTCGCCGTACGCCGGGAACCCGTAGTACGAGGGTGCGCCCATCCAGATCCAGATCGGGAAGCGCTCGGGCTGGAACGCGTCGAGGTCCTTCGAGGCGTAGTAGTGCACCTGCTCCTGCGTCACCGTGAGGTTGATGGGGCGCCAAAGTTGCGCGAGGAGCTCGTTCGTCCACGCGTCGGCGGCGATGACCAGCCGCTCGGAGCGGTACGTCCCAGCTTCGGTCTCGAGCTCGTACAGGCCGCCGGCATCGCGGATCTCGGTGACGCGCGCGTTCTCGACCATCACGGCGCCGCGAGACTCGGCCAGACGACGGTGGGCGGCGTTCGCCCGCGCCGCCGTGACGATGCCTGAGGCCTCCTGGTACATGACCTTCACGTCGTCCGAGAGCCGCCACTGCGGCCACCGACGCACGGCCTCGGCGGCGTCCATCCACTCGTACGGCACGCCCACCTCGTCGAGCGAGCGCGAGTAGTCGTCCATGAGTCCGTACGCGTCTTCCGGGTATAGGTCGAGCCCGCCGGTGCGGATCACCAGCTGCTGGCCCGACTCCTCCTCGACCTCCGCCCACGCGGCGTACGCGTCCTGCGCGAACCGCACGTACTGCGGCGCGTGGTAGCTGAGCCGGATGATCCGCGAGTGGTCCTGGCTCGCGCCGCGCTCGTGGCCGAGCTCGAACCGCTCCAGGCCGAGCGCGCCGGAGCCCACGCGGCGCGAGGCCCAATAGAGGGCGCCGCTGCCGATCCCGCCCAGGCCGATCACGGCGATCTCGAACTCGCGCCGCTCGGCCACGGTCTCAGACCTCGGTCTCGGTGTGGGCGTGGTACTCGTACGCGGACATGGCCTTGCCGTCGGGGCTCCTCCACTCGCGCTCCTCGGCGGGGACCTTGCCGAGCATCTTCGCCATGGCCCGGACGTGCGCCTGGACCGACCCGCAGCACGAGCCGATGTAGCCGATCTCCGCCTCGTTCGCCTTCCGCGCGAACTCCGCCATCTCCTGTCGGGAGAGCTGCAGGGGGTCCAGCGCGTACGGGAAGGCGTCCCAGGAGGTGAAGTCCGGCTTCTCGGCGGTGGTCCGGTAGGCCACCGGTTGCGCGGCGACGTGCGTGGAGACGGCGGCACGCATGGCCTCCGCGATCGGCAGCTGCTGCTCGGGACCGTTCAGGCAGTTCACGCCGACGATGTCGGCCCCGGCGTCCTCGAGCTTCTTCGCGCACTCGGCCGGTGTGTCGCCCTCGTACGCTCGGGGCTCGGGCTGCTCGAAGGACATCGTCACCATCGCCGGCAGCCCGGTCGCCTTGGCCCGCTCCACGAACAGGAGCGCCTCCCCGAGGTAGCTGAACGTCTCACCGATCCAGAAGTCGGGCGGCCCGGCGTCGAGCTGGTCCTGGAGCTGCCGGTCGAACAGCGCGCGGACGTGATCGGCGCTCTCCGGGTCGGCGGGGTCGTAGGCCCACGTGAGCGAGAGGTTGCCGGCGACCAGCGCGTCGCCCTCGGCCGCCACCTTGCGGGCGATCTGCACGGCGTTTCGGTTGATGTCGTCGACCTTGCCCCGCAGACCGACCGTGGCGAGCTTGTCGTCGCTCGCGTAGAAGGTCATCGTCTGCAGCACGTCGACGCCGGCGCGGAGGAATTCGCGATGGAGCTGCTCGAGCGCCTCGGGGTGCTCGATGACCACCTCGGGCGTGAACGGGCCGGCCTGGACGTAGCCGCGCTTCTCCAGCTCGAGCAGGTAGCCGCCGTCGCCCAGGACCGGGCCGTCGGCCAGGCGCTCGAGGATGCCCTTCGGCATGGTGCCCACCGCCCCTCCGGATCGTCGTGACGTGGAACGGCGATTCTAGGTGGTCAAGCCGGGCCACCGCTCCATCGGAAGGTGACCCCGGGTCGCTCGGCCGAAGGTCGGTACTTGCTGGGGCGTCCGTCGATGCTTGCGCCGGAGCCGTCAAGGGCCGCGTGCACCAGGCCGATTCGGCGGGTGGCACGCTCCGGTCCCCTCCGGGTGTGCATCGAGGGCGAGACCCTCGGGGTGGCGGCCGCGACTGCCGCGACGGACGCGGCCGCCACCCGTCCCTTCCGGGGCTCAGTCCTCGGCGAGCATCGTGTAGAGCTTCTTGCGGGCCTCGGCCAGGATCTCGGCAGCCTTCTTCCGCTGCGCGTCCGAGCCCGACCGCCCGACCTGCATGGCCGC
>DASWAT010000058.1:0-31985 GCA_036390995.1 Actinomycetota bacterium
GCATGGGTCGAAGGCAGACGAGATTGCACACGACCTCGGCATTTCTCCGGGAACCGTACGAACGCACCTGGACATGATTTACAGGAAACGCCGGCGGCACTGGCGTGAAGACGGAGATGCGGTAGCCACGAAAGCGGAGGACGTCATTGCCAGATAGGACCCTCGTTGGGGCGCTTGGCGGTGGTAACCGCGGCACACCCAGGTTCACACCACGGGAGATGGAAGTTCTCCAGCTAATCCAGCGAGGACTAACGCTCGAGGAGATCGCGCAGCGCCTCGGGGTCTCCCTCAGGACCGTCCGGAACCGTCTCGCGAACATACGCACAAAACTCGAGCTCCTGGAGGCGCTTGGTGGCCGCGAGGAAGGCGCCTGAAATCTGCTCGTTCTGTGGAAGCTGCGTAAGCACGGCAAGGCTTTGATCGCCGGCCCCGCGTGGATATGTGCCACCAGTGCGTCGGTCTGTGCGTGGAGTTCATCGTCGATATGAACGAGGAGCCTGACGGGCCAAGATCGGTGCCGTGGCTGAGGATCGACCATCGGCGGTTCGTGACGTGCGCCGCCGATGAATCGCCAGCCCGATGGGCTGGCCGGCTGGGCACTTCCGGCAAGAGGAAATGAGGAGCTTTCCGTCTTGTCATGCCGCGGTTGCTTCTCGAATGATGAGCCGGCATCCCAAACCGAAAGGGGGGAAGATGAGGCGAGCTCCATCCGCCTCCGCATCAGCCCGCCAAAGGCGTCCGCTGATCGTCGCGGTGACCGCGGTTGTGCTCACGGCCGCGCTCGGGGTGGGGGCCTCGTCGGCAAACGCCACCTCGACCGCGGCCGAGCCGGCGCAGCGGCAGTTCGTGGTGATGACCCAGAACCTGTACCTGGGGGCGAACCTGCAGCCGCTGTTCGGCAAGTCCGGGCTCGACCTGATCAGGACCGCGGCCGCGACCTACGCCCACGTCGTGCAGACCGACTTCCCGGACCGGGCCGACGCTATCGCCAAGGAGATCGCGGCCAAGCACCCCGAGGTCGTCGGCCTCCAAGAGGTGTTCCTCTGGCAGGAGGGCCCCGACCCCGGGCACCTGCAGACCACCTACGATTTCCTCACGATCTTGCTGAACGCGCTGGCCGACCACGGCGCCTCGTATCGGGCCGTGGCCGTCGGCACGCACTTCAGCGGGGCGCTCCCGATCGGGATCACCCCGGACGGCACGCTCACCCCGTGGGCCAGCCTCACCGACCGCGACGCGATCATCGTCCGGACCGACCTACCGACCAGGGAGTTCAGCTGGTCCAACCCGACGGCACAGAACTTCCAGCGCACGTTCGACGTGCCGCTCGGGGGGGCCACGATCCAGATCCCTCGGGGCTGGACCAGCGTGGACGTCAGGTTCCAGGGGAGGTCCTACCGGGTCGCGGAGACGCACCTTGAGGCCTTCAGCGAAACGGTTCGCAATGCCCAGGCGGCGGAGTTGCTCGCCAGCCTCGAGGCTTCCCCGCTACCGGTCATCCTGGTCGGCGACATCAACTCGCTTCCGACCGACAGTGCGGGGCCATACGGGCTCTTTGCCGGAGCGGGCTACGTCGACTCGTGGGTCCAGGCGATGGACGGCGACCCGGGATTCACCGCCGGGCAGCCCGATGACTTGAACTGCGCGCTCCCCTCGACCCTCGACCACCGGGTCGACTACATCCTCCACGACGACGACCCGGCCCTACGGACGGTGCCCCGGACCGGGGACGTGGTAGGCGACAGCCCGTCCGACTGCGCGGCCACCGATCCCCCACTGTGGCCATCCGACCACGCGGGCGTGGTGATCGGTATGCGCGGAGGCACCTCGTGAGGCGCTAGCCCCTGGGGGGAACCGGGCACGGCCGGGGCTTCCCGGTCGGGCCCGTGCCCCCCTCGCGGGCGCTTCAGCCACATGCCGTCGCCGGTGTTGGCGGTCTCCCGGTGGACTTGTGGTTCCCTTCGCCCACATCGTCGGAGCGGGCAGTGACGCGCTCATCCGGCAGACGGTGATCAAGGCCCCGACCGCGTCCTCCTCGGAGATGCCATATCTGCCCAGCACGATATGAGTCATCCGTCGCTTCAAGATGGGTTCTGGACCGTCTATCGTTGCTGCCGTGCCCGCGGAACGATGGGCGCATGAGGGGCCGCAAGACTCTCATCGCTGCGGGCTCGATCACGGGGGCCGCACTCGGCGGAGCGATCGATCCGGACGCGATCTTTCCGATGGGGATCGCCACCGGGCTCCTGATCTGGCTCATCACCTCGAGAGCGAAGGAGCCGGTTCCACCTGATCGCTCACTCGGGTTCACCAACCCGGTCGCGCCATCCGGCCACGCCGCGACGAAGTCTCCTCCTACGGTCGCCGCTCGCCCTCCCGGCGGGCCGGAGCGATCTACGATGGCCGACCAGGCGGAGTTGCAGCATCTCCAGTACGCGGCCGAGGTGGTGACCGAGGCCGTCCTTCGCGGCGTGGTTGATCGGGAAACCGCTGACCGGCTGAGAGCCCTCATCGAGGAGCGCCGCCATCGAGCCATGAGGGCCGCCCTCGCTCCGGCGGCCGGAACGCCGGCCGCTCCAATCCCGGCCCCAGCTCCTGTACCACCACCGATGCCGGCTCCGATCATCCTTCCAGAGCCGGTCCCGCCTCCGCGGCCGTCGGAGGCGCTGGCTCGGGCCCGCCGCACCAAGGGGCTAATCGCATCGGACCTGGCGGTGCACGGCCTCGCCTACCTCGGGGTGCTGCTGCTGTTCGCCGGGGCGTTCGGCTTCACCCTGTTCTCGTTCAGCACCGTGCGGGTCGGCCTGCGACCGGTCGCCGAGATCGGGATGCCCGGGATGCTCCTCGGGTCCGCCTGGTTCCTGCGGCGCAGGGGGGCCCCAGTCGTGGCCACGGGCCTGGGGCTGATCGGTGGGCTCCTGCTACCCGTGATGCTCTTCGCGTCCTTCGTTGATGGCGTGGCGTTCCCACCCGAGGTGCACGGCACCGCGCTGGCCCTGACGCTCGCGGCCGTCGCTGTCGCGCTGGCCCTCGCGTACGCGGCCTACGCGGGCCGTCAGCCCGA
The DNA here is from genome assembly GCA_036390995.1 of Actinomycetota bacterium. GTDB lineage: Bacteria > Actinomycetota > UBA4738 > UBA4738 > HRBIN12 > DASQQQ01. Next base: position 3,065 of record DASWAT010000058.1, read on the forward strand.
AGCCTCGCTCCGATACCTCGTCGCACCCACGGTGTGGTCCGCCTGCTGGGCGGTGGGCCTGCTCCTCGCCGGGGGCCCGAACTCTGGGATCGATCTCAGGCGATGGTCTGCCGCCCAGCTAGCGTTGGTGTCGCTCGGCGTGGCGGCCACGGCGGCCGTTCCGCGGCTGTGGCCCAGGTTCCGGCTCTCCAGATCCATCCGGATCTCCTCGGCGCTTGGGATCGCCATCGCCTATGCGCTGGCCATCGGCCTCGCGGCCGCGGAGGGCTGGCCGGCCTCCCCGGTGATCGTGGCCGGCCTCGCGACGATGGTTGCGGTGGAGCTGGCGGCCGGGCAGGCTGCCGGGCCGGTTCCGGTCGCCCTCCTCCAAGCCGCCATCCTCGGGATCACGGCATCGGCCCTCGTGCCCGCTCTGGGGTACGCGAGAGGCGGGGCCGTTACCGCGTTCGCATACCTGGGCCTGCTCGAGTGGCAGGAGGTGCGCCGCCGCGGGCAGATCGCGCGCGCCGTCTCTGGGATCGGCGTTCTTGTGGGCCTCGGCCTTTCAGTGGTCGGCCCGTGGCCTTCCGTGGCGGCCTTCACGGGCGTCAGCTTGTGGGCGCACGCGCGTCGCTCGATCCCGTTTTCGTCGGCGACACATGGGGAGGCGTGGGCGCTGGAAGGCGGGGCCGCCCTTCTGCCGGTCGGCGCAGCCTGGGGTCTGCTGCAGACTTGGCCGGACGGTCGAGCGCTGATTGCCCTGGCGGGCGTGCCGCTGGCGGCCGCGGTCATGGTCCGGGCCCTTCGAGGACGGGACCTGTTCTACGCGTGGTGGGTGCCTGCCGCCGCCGCGAGCGTGATCGCGGCTACCGTGGTCGTGCGGTCGGCCGAGCCTGCCAAGCAGTTGGCCGCGGCCGCCGGTCTGGGCGCGCTGGCCATCGCGCTCTCGCCTCGGTGGCCCGCCGCTCGGGTGTGGGCCACGGCGGGTGCTCTGACCTGGACGGCCGAGCTCGCGTTCGATGCCGCGGACGTGGCGCTTCGATACCGGACCATCGCCTGGTCCGGGGCCGCGCTGGCGTTGGTCGTCGCGGCGTCGGCGCGGCGCAGATCGCGGCTGTCCGGGCATCTTGCCGTGGTCGGGACGGCGTTCGGGTTGGCTGGGCTCGTTGCCGCGCCCACGGAGTCTACGCGCCTGGTGACGCTCGGCCTGTGGTCGGCGGTGTGGCTCGTAGCGGTGGTGGACCAAGAGCGAGGCGCCGCACCGGTGGTCGATCTCGTCCTCCGCGCGTTCGGAGGGCTGCTTCCCCGGAGGCTGGAGCGGGTCTTCGCCGCCCTTCCGGCCGCGATCCTGCTCACGAGCCTGCCGTTCCTCGCCGCCGCCGCGGGCCGTCACGTCGGTCCCATCGCCGACCACCGATCGTGGAGCGGCGTCCTCCTCTCGATCATGGCGGTCGGCTACTCGATCGTGGCTCGTTGGTTGGTCGCCCGCAGGCCGCTTTCGACCGTGCTCGCAGCGGGCGCCTTCGTCCTGTCGGCGGTGGGCATCGCGGTGGCGGCGCCGGACCCGTGGCCATCGATCGAGGCCGTATCGGCCCTGATCGTCGCCGTCCTGGTCCTTGGGGGCGGGCTCCGCCGTCCCCTCATGACGTGGGTCGCGTGGGCGGCCTCCGCTGTCCTGGTCCTGCTGCTTGCCGGCCGGGCGGGGGTTGTCGCACGAGACCTTCCTTCGGTGCTCCTGGGATGGGGTGCCGCGCTGATGGCCGGCGGGCTGGCCCTGGACGACGTCCGGTCCGGTCGGCGGGGCCCGGGGGAGGGTCTGAGGCAGCCGTGGCTGGCGCCCCCCGTCACCCTCGGAGCCCTCGCGGTTCCGGTGGGCCTGGCGTTCGCCTTCGTGGGGACACCGGGCCTGGTCGGGTCCTGGTCGCTGGCGGCGGTTGGGCTGTACCTGCTGGTCGCGGTGCTGCTTCGCGCGGGGTCGGTCACCGCGGTCTCCTACGCGCTCCTCATCGTGGGCTTAGGAGCGCTCACCCCCTGGTCGATCCTAGAACGGCCATGGGTCGGGGGTATCTGGGCCACGGGTCTCGTCGGCAACTCGCTGGTCCTGGCTCGGATGAAGGGATCGCGGGACCCGTGGGTTCGATGGGACCTCGCCCCGCTCGTGATCGCCCACGGGGTGGCGCTCGTCGCCCTGGCACGTTCGCTCGACGTCGGAGCGGTGCCGGCCACATGGAGCGGCATCGGCGCCCTCTCCTTGGCGCTGGCTGGATTGCGCCGCGATCCCTTCTGGGCTGTGGCCGGTGCGATCGTGCTCGGGGTCGGGGCGGGAGCGGCAGGACCGGGGTGGCTGGCTTTTGCCCTTGGAGCCTACTCGGTGGTCGCGGCGGCCGTGGCCATCCGCTCCCGGGGCTTGCTCCGGCTGGCCATGCAGGCCACCAGCATGGCCCTGGCCGCTGCGGCCTGGAGTGAGCTCGCCGTGTGGGCTGGCTGGTCCGGTTCGCAGATCGCGACGCTGACGGCCGTCCTGTCCGCCACCGTCGCCGTCGTGACCGGAGCCGCGGCTCGATGGGCCCGTCTGCCCGCGGATTGGGCGGCGAACCTCGCTGCCTTGGCGATGGCCGGCGCGGCGTCTGTCGTGGTTCTCTCATCCACACCATCCACCGGCGTCGATCCTCACACCGGCGCCACGCTCCTGGCGCTCGTCACGGCATCGCTCTCTGCTGGGGCCGGCCTGGCGGCCCGGCCCCTGGGCGTCGACGGGCTCCGCGAGGCCTCCGCGCTCCTGGCCGCGGGCGCCGGCCTACTCATCGGGTACGCACGCGAGCTTGGACCGGGCCCGCTCACCGGGTGGTGGGCCGCCACGGCGATCGGGTCCACGCTCGGCTCGCTGGGCCTGTGGCGCGCCAGGCCCTCCTCCCCTTGGATCGGGCCGCTTGGGATTCTGGCGTGCTCGGGAAGCGTCGTCACGATCGCTGTGGCGGCGTCTGCACTGCCCCGCAGAGACCTGCTGGAGGCGGCCCTTTCGGTATCCGGGGTCCAGACCGTGGCCCTGGGCATCACGCTTCGGCGGCCGGAGCCCCTGTACGCCTCGCCGCTCCTCTTCTGCGGGGCCTGGCTGCTGTTCGCTTCGGAAGCGCTCGTGGGCGAAGCCCAGTGGTTCACGGTTCCCATCGGCATCGCCTTGCTGGTGGTTGTCGGCGTCGCCCGGGCGGCCCGCCGGCACGAGCTGGCGTCCCTGATGCCACCGGAACTGCTCGCCCTCGAGTACCTGGGGATGGCCCTGGTGGTGGGCGACGGCCTGGCGGAGTCCATCACGACGTCCCCGACTTACGGGCTGTTCGCCCTGGCACTAGGCGCGGGCCTGGCGGTTTGGGGAGCGCTCACGAAGGTCCGCCGCCGGGCGGCCTTCGGCGCCGGGGCCGCCGTCCTGGCGGTGGCGCTGATGGTCGGAGGACCGATCGCGCGCCTCGCTCCCAGGGTCACCGGACCCGTTCTGTGGGTGGTGCTGGCGGCGGCCGGCGTCGTTCTGATCGCGATCGCAACCGGTCTGGAACGCGGCCGCGCCAAGGTGACCGCGGCGATCAGGCAACTCGACACCTTGACGGAGGACTGGGAATGAACCGGTGGTATCGGTGGGCCCTCGCGGCGCTCGTCCTCGGGATCGGGGCCATCGTGTGGTCGATCCTGGCCCGCACCGAGCCGCCTCCCGCCACGCTGTTCGTGGCGGCGGCCGCGGCGCCTTTGGCGGTGGTCTTCGGGGTGCTCGGGCGGATGGGTGGGCGGCTCCCCACCCCGGCGCTCATAGGAGGCGCGATCCTGGGGCCGCTGGTAGCCGTCGTCGGCCACGCCGCCGTGTTCGCCTTCGCGGCAGCGTTCCTCCTGGGGTTCTTTGAGGCGGGCCGCTCGCTGTTGGAGGAACTCCGGGTCGATCCCAGGATCACCGACATCATGGCCTCGCCCTGGTTGCTCCTCGTCCTGGTCGATGCCTCGGTCGTGGCGCCCCTGACCGAGGAGACCGGGAAGGCGCTCGGGGCGCGCCTCGCCCGTCCATCGAGCCGCCGAGAAGCGTTCCTTGCCGGGGCGGCGGCGGGGGCCGGCTTTGCCATCGTCGAGAACGTTCTGTACGCGCTGGCCGGTGCGGTGTTCGGCGGCCCCTGGACGGCAATCGTCGTGGCCCGGGCGATGGGGGCCGCCGTCCATCCCCTGGCCAGCGGCCTGGTCGTGGCGGGGTGGTGGGACGCGCGCCACGGCGGGGGAGCCCGGGCGCTCGGCCGAGGGTTCCTCGCCGGCGCCGGCGTCCATGCGTTGTGGAACGGGACGACCGTGGCACTCGCGGTGGCGGAGACCGCCATCCGTGTGCGTGGGGCCCCGGGCATGATGGGTGTGGCTTCGCTGGCGTTCACCGCCGCCCTCGGCGTCGTCGCCGCGGCCGCGCTGTGGGCGGTGAGCGGTTCGGTGATCGCGGGCAGGGACCCCTCATCGGCGGTTCGCGTGTCTGAGGCTCGAACGATGGCGGCATGGATCGTGCTCGCCGCTTCCCTGCTCGTTCCCGTGGCGGTCCTGATCCTCGCCTTCCCATCCGTCTACCTAGGCTGAAGCGATCGGGGAAGCCGGAGCTCCTTGTCGGGCTTGCGAAGCGGCGAGCGAAGTTCGACCGAGCGCCCCAACCGGGTTCCGCCTCACCGAGTGCCGAGAGAGACCCTTGGGGTCGTCGTCGGGCTTCCCGAAGTACCCACGGGGATTTGCCGGTCCTTCCCTCCAAAGATGGGTGTGGGTCCCTCTGGCACCCCCGGCACGGAGGATCGATAGTTCGAGCCAACGAGACAGCGAACGGGGGATAGAGGTGGAGCTGGCGAAGGCCGAGGGCCGCGTCGATGGGGCGGGTGAGGAAGTGGCCGGCACCCCCAGGCCCGCCCGGCCGGTCGCCTCCGTCGCCAGGCTGGGGCAAGCGGCGCTTGTGGCGGTGGTGGTTCTCCTGACCCTTCAGGTGACCAGGGTCTTCTTCGTGCTCGTCTCCGATCTTGGCGAACGGTCCGGCAAGACCTCGGACGCGCTGCTCGCGGGGGGCCTTGCCCTCGTCGTGTTCCTGGCTCCCCTGCTCTCGCCTCTCGTACGTGGAGCCATCGGGGCACGGGGGTCTCTCCTCGCCACAGCAGGGGCCCTCGTCGGCTTAAGGCTCGCCATCCAGCTCCTGCACCCGGTCACCCTGGGGCTTGCCGCCGCGGCCACCGTCGTTGCCCTGATCTCGCTCACCCTGCTGTTCGTGGCCATGCGATGGGACGGGGAGAGGACGGCAGGACTCGGGTACGTCCTCGGGACCCTTCTGGGGCTCACCCTCGATACGGCCCTGCGCGCGGGATTCCGGAGTTGGGACTCCGCCTGGCAGGACGGGCCCGGGGCGCTCATCCTGGCCATCCTTCCCGCAGCCCTGGCATTGCTCCTGCTCTTCACCCGACCCGGGCGATCACTGCGGCCGAGGGGCGAGAGGCGAACGAAGGTCCTGCCGCTTGCGGCGCTCGGCCCCTTCCTCATGTTGCAGGTGCTGTTCCTCCAGAGCCCTGCGTTCGTGGCCTCGGCGGCCGGGGTCTCCCTCATGGTCGCGAGCTCCGTGGTCCTGGTCGGAGATGCGCTTGCCCTGGCCGCCGTCGCTGCGGTCGGCGACATGGGTGCCAGCCGTCCCAGGCCCCTCCTGGCCGGGATGGCGACCGTCGTCATCGCGTACCTGCTCACGCGGGTCGTTGGGGGCGGCGTGGTTCCGCTGGCGCTTGTTGGCCAGGTCCTTGCGGCGCTCCTCCTGGCGACCGCGTTCATGCGCCCCTCCGTGGAGGGCAGGGCGTCGGTGTGGCGGACCTCGGCGGGATTCGCTCTCGGAGGCGCGGCCCTGACGCTTCTGGTCTTCATCTACCAGGTGGCCTACCGCGTTCCGCTTCCGATCTCGAACGCGCTCGTGCCCCCCGCGGCCGCCCTTCTCCTGGCCCTCGGCGCGATCGGGTTCCGGTACGAGGCCATCCGACGCACGCGATTCCGAGGGCAAGCGTTCGAGGCCTTCCCGCTGGCGGTCTTCCCGCTGGTGCTTCTCCTCGTTCCGATCGGCGTGAGCCTGGCCGGCCAGGATGTCCGGACCGGGGCCGGTGACGGCCGGAGCTTCCGCCTGGTGAGCTACAACGTCCACCTGGGGGTGAACCTCGACGGACAGCTCGACCCGGAAGGGATCGCGCGGTCGATCGAGGGCGAGGACCCAGACGTCGTGGCGCTCCAGGAGGTGGGCCGGGGGTGGGTCATCGGCGGCACCATGGACCTGGCAGAGTGGCTGTCCCACCGGCTGCGGATGCCATACGTGTACGCCCCGGCCGCGGACGGCCAGTTCGGCAACCTGCTGCTCAGCCGCCTCCCGATCCTGGGATCGAAGGGCGTCTTCCTGACACGGATCGACGGAGTGCAGCAAAGGAGCTACCTCCTGGCGGAGATCGACATCGGCCATGGACGATCGGTGACCTTGATCGATGCCCACCTCGAGGGCGAGGACCTGGACCACGCGGCGCAGGTCGAGCGCCTGCTCGCTGCCTGGGGCGGCGGTTCGCACACCATCATCGCAGGGGACCTGAACATGCAGCCCGACGACCCCGACCGGACGAGATTCGACGAGGCGGGGCTGGTAAGCGCCCAGGACTCGGCAGGCCGGGGTGGGGCGAGCACGGCCGCGGAGCCCAAGTTCCCGGGCGACCGGGTGGACTGGATCTTCGGGACGGCTGATGTGTCGTTCTCGAAGTTCCACATCGGCCGCACCAGGGCATCGGACCACCTCCCGCTCGCGGTCACGGTGACGGTGCCATGAAGGCGTTGACCCGCGTCTGGGGCCTTCCTAGCATCCGGCAGGGGGGCGGCGAGCAGCAGCCGGCGGTGGAGATGGATCAGATGCCCCCGCAGGTCGAGCGGGCCCGGCGAACGTTGTGGGCGGGGCTCCTCGTGCTGCGGTGGGCGTTCCTCGCGTGGTTCGCGGCCAACGCCATCTTCTCCGAGCTGACGTTCCGCTTCGGGCCGCTCCCCTGGATCGCCCTGGCTCTGACGGGGGCCTGGACCCTGTGGCTGTCGCTCCCGCCGGAGAACCAGGAACGGCCGGAGACGCCGTGGATCGACCTGCTCGTGGGGGTCGGGCTGATCCTCGTCTCGGGCCTGGTGGTCCCCCCCGGCGAGGTGATCGGGGACACACCATTCTTCGCGGTGTCCTACCCGGTGAGCGCGGCGCTGCTGTGGGGGGCGGCCCGGGGCCCCAGCGGCGGGATCGCGGCCGGCGCCGTGCTCTCGGTGGGCCTCGTGCTCAGCCGCCCGATCAACGACATCCCGCTCCAGGACCTGTCGCACGGACAGATCTTCGGGCTCGTGAACGGCGTGGTGTACTACCTCGCCGCCGGTGCGGCCACCGGCGTGTTCTCGCTCCTGTTCACCCGGTGGGCCGAGCAGTTCCGCGCCCTAGCGGAGGCGGCCATCCGCGCGAGCGAGAAGGCCGCCAGGCTGGCCGCGCGCGAGGCCATGGGCCGGGCGATCCACGACTCCGTGCTGCAATCGATCGCCTTCGTCCACAAGCGGGCCCGAGAGCTGGGTACGGACCCCACGGTGCCCGGGCCCCGGGTGCTCGAGTTGGCGGACATGGCGGGGGAGCAGGAGCAGGCCCTGCGGACCCTGATCATGCGGGAGCCCGAGGAGCCTCCGGCTGGCGCAGCGTCACTGCGGGACCGTCTGGAGACCATCGTGCGATCGGTGCAGTCGCTCCCGGTCACCCTCAGCGTGGTCGGGCCCATGTGGCTGCCAGCAGCCCACGTGGAGGCGATCGCGGCCGCCGTCCAGCAGGCCCTAGACAACGTGATCCGCCATGCGGGAGCCACCGGGGCTGCCGTGTTCGCCGACCTCGAGGACCCCTGGGTCGTCGTGTCGGTTCGGGACAACGGCACGGGGTTCGTCTACGACGAGCGGGACCTGCTGGCCGCCGGCAAGGCCGGTCTGCTCAAGAGCATGAAGGGTAGGGTCGAGGATCTCGGCGGCCGGATGCGGGTCAAGACCGCTCCGGGGGTCGGGACGGAGGTCGAGTTTCAAGTTCCACAGGCGAGTCGAGGCGTCGGTAGGGGGTGAAACGGATGGCTGAGCCGGTCGAAGGTTTGCACGGGGGCAACGAGCGGCAGGACCCCGAAACGATCCGGGTGATGGTCGTCGACGATCATCCAGTATGGCGCGACGGCCTCAAGGCCGACCTCGAGCGGTCGGGTGCGGCCACGGTGGTGAGCGAGTCCGCCGATGGCGGCGAGGCCATCGACCGGGCACGGGAGGCGATGCCCGATGTGATCCTGATGGACCTCCGCCTTCCTATCGTTGACGGCGTGGAGGCCACCCGCAGGATCGTCGAGGAGTCGCCCCACGTGAAGGTGCTGGTGATCTCGGCCTCGGGCGAGGAGGCCGACGTCCTTGAGGCGGTGAAGGCCGGCGCGGCCGGCTACCTGCTGAAGAGCGCCCCCTCGGAGGAGATCACCGACGCCGTACGCCGGGTGCACGCCGGGGAGCCGGTGTTCACCCCATCGCTCGCCGGACTGGTACTCGCCGAGTTTCGGCGGGTGGCCGGGAAGGAGCCCACAGAGCATGCCCTCACGGCTCGGGAGAACGAGGTCCTCAAGCTCGTGGCCAAGGGCTACAGCTACCGAGAGATCGCCGAGAAGCTGTTCATCAGCGTCAAGACCGTCCAGAACCATGTCCAGAACATCCTCACCAAGCTCCATCTCCGCCGCCGCTACGAGCTGATGCGCTACGCGATCCAGAGAGGGCTCGATCGGGCTCCCGAAGCCGGGTCCTGAGCCGTTCCCGAAGTCGTCGGGTACGAAGACTCGATCATGCCGCCCTCGTGTACTCGTGGACGAGCCCACCGAGCAGATCTCGCCGTTCGATGTCGGGCACGCCGTCGGCCTCTTCGACGGGAGCGAGAATCTCGGGCACCTGCAGCTCCAGTCCTCGATGCGGGCGTCGCCGGTTGTAGTGCTGCACATAGATCCGAAGGATGCGATCGATATGCCGGGGGCCGAGGATCAGCAGCCAGTCCAGGCACTCTGCGCGAAGCGTCTCTATCCAGCGCTCGGCGAAGGCGTTCGCGTTCGGCGCCCTGATCGGCGTGGGGGTCACCCGGATCCCTTCTGATACGAAGACATCATCGAAGGAGCGGGAGAACTTGGCGTCTCGATCGCGGATGAGCAAGCCGATCTGCGTGCCTTCCTCGACGAGGCTCATCGCAAGGTTCCTCGCCTGCTGGGTGACGAAGGAAGAGTCCGGGTTGGTCGTTGAGACCGTGACGTGCACGCGCCGTGTCCCGATCTCGATGAAGAACAGCACGTACAGGGTGCGAAGGAAAGCCGTCTCGACCGCGAAGAAGTCGCAAGCCAGGATGCCCGAGGCCTGAGCCTTCAGGAACTGGCGCCACGTCGGGCCCCGGCGGGGGGCCGGACCGACGCCGGAGCGGCGAAGAAGCATCGCGACGCTCGTCGCGGACACCCGGATCCCCAGCCTTCCCAGCTCGCCTTTGATCCTCATGTATCCCCACCGGGGGTTCTCTCTTGCCATCTGAAGGATCAGCTTGCAGACCTCCGGATCGATTGCGGGGCGCCCGGGCCGGCGATGCGGCCTCGTCCACTTTCGCGCGACGAGTGACCGGTGCCAGCGCAGAAGCGTCTCGGGACGAACGAGGAACGCACCCCAGCGCTCTTTGGGAAGGATCCTGCTTGCTGCAGCGAGCAGCGCGCGGTCCCCGTGCCGGTAGACCGGGCGCTTGAGCTGCCCGCGTAGGACCTGGAGCTGGTGGCGAAGGACAAGGATCTCAATCTGTGCGGCATCGTCGGAGCGATGTTTCGGCGGGGCAAGGGTGAGGAGCCGACGAAGCACCATATAGAGGAGTGAAGCAAGCATGGCGGCGATACTGTCATGCCGGGCGATGGTCAACCACCGACCACTCCGGCGGAGCTGCCTGCTCGAGTTCTTGTACCCCACGGGTTGGCGCGGCGGCGGTCGTCGTCGAAGGCCGTTACTCGGCGCTGTTCAGCCTCGAGCACGTTCCCGCCGCATTCATCGCTGATGGGGCTGGCTCGCCTACAGGTGCGCTACCCCGAGATCCCGGTCGTCTTCGCAGACTCGAGGAAGTTCGCAGAGGAATGGACCTATCGATTCCTCGCTGCGGCCCTCGCTGATTCCATGGGCTCGGACGTCGCCAGGTGAAGCGGCGGCGACTGTGCGAGGGTTTGGACCCCTTCAGGCGAACTGGTCGAGGCGAGTTGATGATCAGGATGACGCTGTGGAGTTACACCACCTTGACGGACTCGGCCCCAGCTGGCTCACCTCCACGGTTCGCGCCGGCGGAGCAGGGTATCTGGGCGACGCACCGCCGCATAGCGCGATGGGGTGCAGTCCGGAACTCTTCCGAGGAGTCGATCCTGGTCACGCGCCTTTGCTCGAGTCTTCACAGCGATCGTTGGATGAACTCGGGACGGGAACTCGAGGAGGCGGCCTCACACCGCCCCCTCGTTCCGTTGTCGACCCTAGCCTCCGGGTTGCAGGACGCCGTTCACGGTGAGCGTGTACGGGGCGTACTGCTGCACCTGTTCGGTGGAGTCGTGGTAGGTGACGATCGCTGCCACCACCGGCGCCTGGCTGCCGATAGCCTGGTTCAGGTTGCCTCCGGAGATCACTCCGTCGAAGTCGGGGTCGAGGTGCAGCGTCGCGATCCACGCCTTGTGGCCACCGTAGGCGATCAGCCGAACGGTGTACCCCTCGACATCGATCGGGTTGAACTCCGTCGGGGAGCTCCACCCCTCCAGCGTCGACCCGTCGGACAGCACCGTGCCGTCGACCGCGACGTCGTCCACCCAGAAGCCACCGAAGTGGACGCTCGAGTCCGTCACCATGCGGAAGGCCAGGACGACCGTCTGGCCGGCGAAGTCAGACAGGTCGCAGCTCTCGGCCAGGAACGCGTCCGACTCGCCGTTGTAGGCGGAGCCGAGAGGCCCCTCGACCTGGTCGGAGCAGGGGATCGTCCCGTAGGACTCCCCGCCGTCGGTCGAGACCTGGACGTAACCGTAGTCGAACCCTTCCTCAAGGCTCCAGTCCGCGTCGAACGTGAGCTGGGGCGAGCCTGCCGGCACGTCGACCTCGCGCACGATCGACCGGTCAAGGTTGTCTCCCGTCCCCGCGTACAGCGCCGCGTCTCCAGGCTGGTCGGCCGGATTCGGATCGACCGTCCATTCCAGGGGGAGCGGCGGCAGCTCGCTCACGCCGTCGAACGTGATCGTGTGCACGGACTTCGCATCGAGGTACCCGGAGCCGTCGCGCACCCTGACGAAGTCCGATCCATTCGGCGGTGCGCCTGGCGAGCTGTACGTCTGGTCGGTGTCCCAGTTAATCGTGGCATCGAGCGTGGAGACCCGGAAGTCGGCAGCCTTGCCTCCCTTCAGGTTCGCCCCATCGTCCAGGACGCCGTCCAGCGCCGCCATCGCGGCCCACTCGTCGACCAGCTCGTCGATCGTGAGGTCGCTGCCGGCCGCGGACAAGAGCCCCTGCAGACTCTCGAACCCGTGCAGGTCATCACGGTGCAGATCGCCCATGAACTCGGGTCCGAACCGGTCGGCCAACAGGAGCATCATCGAGTACGCCGCACCGTAGTCGCAGAGGATCTCCGACTCGAAGTCCGTCTGGTCACCCCACAGGTTCAGCGAGTTCTCGGGACCTCCCGGTCTCGGGATCGGGTTGAACTCGGTCTGTACCCCGAGGTACCCGAGGAAGCACTGGATGTGGCTGTCGTACCCAAGCTGGTCGATCGGGATCGTGGGGTCGACGTAGCCCGTGAGGGTCTGCGCCCAGTCGGACAGCCCTTCGTTGATCCAGATCGTCTCACCGGGGTCCTCGTAGTACTCGAGCAGGTGCTGATACTCGTGCGCGAACACGCCCTCGTACAGGAACGGCCGCGCCGGCGCGCTCGTGCACGGGTCGGTCGACGGCTCATGCGGCGGGTTCGCGCCCGTGCGGTGGAGCCAGTCGAACGCGTCGATCGTCATCGCGTTGCGGTTCAGGAGCTCGTTGTATTGCGAGGAGAAGAACCCGGCGATGTAGGACAGCGTGTGTTGGTTGTCGGTGTCGTAGAAGTTGTCGTCGCGCACGTTGTCGACGAGCACGGCGATATCGTCCCCGTCGCCCTGGTAGTAGTCCGGTGGTAGATCCAAGATCTCCGCGAGCAGCGAGTTAGTTCCGTCTCGGTCTGGTGGGACGCTGAACGTGGCCGACTCCTTGGGGTAGATGTTGGAGTCGAACTGGTCGATCAGGTAGTTAACCTGGTCGTCAGTGATCTCGGTTCGCACCCCGTTACGACAGTCACCGTACGGAAAGTCCGTGCCCTCCGAGACCTCGTCGGCGTCGCTCGCGACCCACACCTCGATGTGGTCCCCGATGCCCCGTAGCGTATACAGCTTCACGTACAGCAACTGGTTGGTGTTGTCGAGGGCCAGCCAATACTTTTGGTCGCCGACCGAGGACGCCAGCTGAGCGGTGGCTCTCGCGATCGGCGATGCCGTCATCGAAGCAACCGCCTGCCTCGCCTGGTGGAGGGCGAGGCGCTTGCCCTTCATGTCCGGCGGCGTCTGCTTCACCTGGACGTCGGCCGTTCGCCTGGCGCCGGATCCTTGCAGGGCCTGGGCCCCCGTCGCGGTGACGAGACCGGCACCCAGCAGGATCGCCACTGAAAGGCCGAGCCATCGTCGGCGCATGTGTTCCCCCTCTCCATCGCGCCCCCGCCCGCTCGGGGTCGCCGGGCTCCTGCGGGGGACAGGCCAACACCGACGATCGGAGCCTAGGAGCGTGTTGCTCGCCTGGTCAAATCGAGATGGCGGAGGCTCGTAGGCAGAGGTCGCCCTGAGCATCGATCCGCCGATCGGACAGCTCCCTGCATGCCGCGTCTTCCGCCTCGCTGGACAGATGGCTGCCCGCTTAGCCACAACAGCCGGATCGCCGCCTTCATGTGCCGGGCGAGCACCCGCTCGCCTTGGTTTCAGGCCGAGTGCCCCCGGCAGGAATCGAACCTGGGACCCGCGGCGGCCACATGCGATGACAAGTGTTCGGCTCGTGTGGGGCCACATCGGGGCCACAATTGGCGGGGAAACCAGGCGAATCAAGGGGAAGCGAAGCGACGCGAAACCGCAGGTCAAAGGCTCTTTCGCCCTCATTGTCCCTGGTCGCGGACGTGCCTCAATCGGTCTTGAAAACCGTTGACGGGGCGACCCGTCCGTGGGTTCGAATCCCACCCCTCCCGCCACATCCCAGCTCGTCTACCAGCGCGTTCGATGGACGGGGTTACGCTGGGTCGAACGGCGCTCGGAGCGGTCCGGAGCTGGATCCAACGGATCAGGGAGCGTGCCGGCGCCCGGCAAGAACCGGTTGCACCTTGACCTGTACACCGACGATCAGGAGCGAGAGGTGGCGCGCTTGCTTCGGATCGGAGCGAGCCGCCATCCCCGGACGCCCGAGCCGGACGAGGACTTCGTGGTCCTCCAGGACCATGAAGGCAACCTGTTCTGTGTGGTCGATACGGGGGGCCGTCTCGAGCCCGTCGCCAAACCCGGGCTCCTCAGGCCGTCAAGGGCTAGGTCGTTCGTACCGATAGTCCCACGGAGGGGCCATGACGGAGCACGCCACGCTTTCGGACCGCATCCGGCGGGAAGCGAAGGTCGTCGGGCTGCGGGACTTCCGCACGCCCACGCTGGAGGCCGTCGAGCACAGGCGGATGCAGCTGTGGGTGCTCACCACGATCCTCCTGGTCGCGGTCAGCACGGCGATCGCCTTCCTCTCGATGCTCCCCGCGGCCTCCCGTGACTGGCTGCCGCCTGCCGGGATGCGATGGGGGGTGGTCCTGCTCTCGGCGGCCTTCTGTCTCTACGCGATCGAGAAGGAGGCGCACCTGCACCGCCTGTCGCGCCTGCTGACCGACGAGCGTGTCCTGACGGCGGCGCTGTCGAACCGGCTCCACGAGGTCTCCCTCCTGTTGGACGCGGGCAAGGCCATGAACTCGGTGCTCGAGCTCCACGCGGTCCTGGACGTGATCCTGCGAAGCGCGAGCGAGCTGCTGGAGGGCAGGAGCGGGTCGATCATGCTCGTCGAGGCCGACGAGCTCGTCGCGGCGTGCGTCCGCGGCAACGACGCGGCCGTGGGGAGCCGGCTCCGGGTGGGGCAGGGGATCGCCGGCCACGTGGCGCTCACCGAGGAGCCGCTCCTGATCAACGGGCACCCCGACCCCGAGGACTTCCCCGGCTACGAGCAACACGACGAGGAGGTAGAGAGCGCGATGTGCGTGCCCCTCGTCCACCGAGGGCGCATGCTCGGTGTCTTGAACGTGAACGCCGAGCCGGCCAGGGTGTTCTCCGAGTACGACCTTCGCGCGCTGAGCCTGTTCGCGGAGCCGGCGGCCGGAGCCATCGCGAACGCGCGTCTGTACGAACGCGAGCGCTCCCACGTGGCGGAGCTGGTGGAGCTGGACCGCCTCAAGACCGAGTTCATCGACACCGTGACCCACGAGCTTCGCGGTCCGCTCACGGCGGTGCTCGCCGCGGCCGAGACCGCGCAGCGGCCGAAGACGCGCCACATGGTGGACGAGATGCTGCCCATGATCGAGCGCAACGCCCGGAACCTCGCCGCGATGCTGGAGGAGCTCCTCGCCTCGGTCCGGCTGGAGCAGCGACGCGGCCTCGAGCCGGTGGTGTCGGTGGATCTGGCCGAGGTGGCCCGGACGATCGCGCACGACTTCGAGGCTTCCGGGCGACCGGTCGCGCTGGACGTGCCCGCCTCCGCGCCCGTTCTGGGCAGCGAGGAGGGGCTGCGCAGGGTGGTGTCGAACCTCCTGGACAACGCCCACAAGTACGGGAAGCCGCCGGTTCGCGTCTCGGTCACGCCCGGCGATGGTTCCGTCGCGTTGCTGGTGACCGACGCCGGCCCGGGCATCCCGCCGGAGTCCCGCGAGCGCGTGTTCGAGCGCTTCTCCAGGCTGGAGGGCGCGCACGGGAAACCGGGGCTCGGCCTCGGGCTGTCCATCGTCCGCGGGTTGGTGGTGTCCTTCGGCGGATCGGTTCGCGTGGAGGATGCGCCAGAGGGTGGAACGGCCGTCTGCGTTCAGGTGCAGGCCGCGGTTCCTGCGGAGGTGAGCTCGTGAGCCTTCGGCGGCCGCGCGTGATCATCGTCGAGGACGATCCCGACGTCCTCCTGTTCCTGCGGCTGAACCTCGAGTCGGCCGGCTACGAGACCTCGCTGGCGGCCGACGGCTCCACGGCCATGCGCCGGATCGACAACGAGAAGCCGGATCTCGTCGTCCTCGACCTCATGCTCCCGCTCATGGACGGATGGGCCATCCTGGCCGAGCTCCATCGCCGCCCGGACGCGCCGAGGGTGATCGTGTGCTCGGCGCGAGGAAGCTCGATCGAGCAGGAGCGCGCCCGGGAGATGGGCGTGGTCGACTACATCGTGAAGCCCTTCAGCATCGAGGAGCTGCTGGCCAGCGTGCAGCGGGCGTTCGCCCTCGGCGCCGGCGCAGATCCCCTCGCGGCTCCCGACACGCCGATCGAAGGCATCGAGCCCGCCTGACCCTGCACCGGCATCGGGGCGTCCGTACCGTCCGAGATCCGGGTCCGTATCCTTGGAGGGATGGCCCCGACCCCTTGGTCCGATCGCTTCCTGCGGGCGTGCCGCTGCGAGGCCGTGGACCGGACCCCGGTGTGGTTCATGCGCCAGGCGGGTCGGTACCTGCCCGAGTACCGGCGGCTGCGCGGCGATCGAGACATCCTGGAGGCCGTCCGCGCTCCGGAGCTGGCCGTGGAGCTCACGCTCCAGCCGCTCCGCCGGATGCAGCTGGACGCCGCGATCCTGTTCTCGGACATCATGGTGCCGTTGGCCGCCGTGGGTGTGGACGTGGAGATCCGACCGGGGATCGGGCCGGTCATCGCGGAACCCTTCCGGTCGGACGCCGACATGGCGCGGCTGCGGCCGCTCGAGCCGGAGGCAGACATACCCCACGTGCTCGAGGCGATCCGGCTCCTCCGCAAGGAGCTCCGCGTTCCGCTCATCGGGTTCGCCGGCGCGCCCTTCACGCTGGCGAGCTACCTCGTCGAGGGCGGCCCGTCGCGCGACCACGCGCGGACGAAGGCGCTGCTGCACGACCAGCCGAAGACCTGGCGAGTGCTGACGGAGGCTCTCGCGGCGCTCGTCCTCGAGCACCTGCGGGCGCAGGCTGCGGCTGGCGCGCAGGCGCTGCAGGTCTTCGACAGCTGGGTAGGTGCCGTGGATCCCGACGACTACGAGCGCGCCGTGCTGCCGGTGATGCGGACGATCTTCGACGGCCTGGCCGATCTCGACGTGCCGGTGATCCATTTCGGCGTGGGGACCGGCGAGCTGCTGCCGCTGTTGCGGCGCGCCGGTGGCTGTGTGATCGGGGTCGATTGGCGCGTCCCGCTCGACGCGGCGTGGGCCCGCGTGGGCTTCGACGCCGCGATCCAGGGGAACCTCGATCCTGCGGTGTGCCTTGCCTCCTGGGATGCCGTGCGGGGCAAGGCGCTGCAGGTGCTGGAGCGGGCGGGCGGGCGGCCGGGGCACGTGTTCAACCTCGGGCACGGCGTGTTGCCCGGCACGCCCGTGGAGAACCTGCAGCGGCTCGTGGACCTGGTGCACGAGACGACCGCGGTGCGCGCATCGACGACGACGGAACGGGAGCAGGGATGAGCACGACGCCCATCGGGATCCTGGTGATGGCCTACGGCACGGCCTCGGGCCCCGACGACATCGAGCGGTACTACACGGACATCCGGGGCGGGCGCCCACCGGCGCCGGAACACCTCGAGGAGCTCCGCGCCCGCTACGCGATCATCGGCAACCGTTTCCCCCTGCTGGACATCACCCGCGAACAGGCGGGGGGGATCGAGCGCGAACTGAACGCCTCGGACCCGAGCCGGATGTTCAGGGCCTACCTCGGGATGAAGCACTCGCCGCCGTTCATCGCGGATGGCGTGGCGGAGATGCGGCGGGACGGCATCGAACGGGCCGTCGGCATCGTGATGGCGCCGCACTGGTCGGGGATGTCGATCGAGACCTACGTCGAGCGTGCGGAGCGGGCCGTTGCCGAGGATGGCGGCCCGGCGCTCACGTTCGTGCGGCGCTTCCACGACCATCCGGGGTTCGTGGCGTTCCTGGCGCGGCGGGTGGCCGAGGCCCTGGATCGGCTGCCCGCAGCAGCCCGGGGCGACGCGGCGGTGGTGTTCTCTGCCCACAGCCTGCCGGTGCGCACGCTGGACGATGGGACGCAGCGATGCAAGTCCTGCGACGCGTGCGAGGCCTCGTGCCGGTATCGGGACGGTCTCCAGGAGACGGCGCACCTCGTGGCGGCCGCACTCGACCTGGGCGCGTACACGACCGGCTGGCAGAGCGCGGGCCGGACCGCCGATCCGTGGTGGGGCCCACCCCTCGAGGACGTGATCCGCGAGCTCGCGGCGGCCGGCCGGCCCGGCGTGGTGGTGTGCTCGGCGGGGTTCGCGTCCGACCACCTCGAGATCCTCTACGACCTCGACATCGAGGCGAGGGGAGTGGCCGAGGAGTCGGGGATCGCCTTCGCCCGAACCGAGATGCCGAACGCCGATCCGGCGTTCGTCCGGATGCTGGCCGACGTGGTCCGCGAGCACCTCTCGGCGGTGACCGCGACGTGACGGCGCGCGTCGTCGTGGTCGGTGCGGGCGTGGCCGGCCTGACGGCCGCGTACCGGCTGCTCCGCGCGGAGGAGCCCTCCGACGTGACGGTGCTGGAAGCTGACGGCGTGCTCGGCGGGAAGCTCCGGTCGGTGCGGGTCGGTGACCTGGAGCTGGAGGCGGGGCCGGATTCCTTCGTCGCTCGCAAGCCCTGGGCGGTGGAGCTCTGCCGCGAGCTCGGCCTGGGCGATCGGCTGGAGGCGCCGGCAGCCTCGGGGGCGTTCGTGTGGACCGACCACGGCCTCGAGCGGATCCCCCGGACCGCGCTGGGGGTGCCGGCCGGCCTGTCCGAGCTGCTCACCTGGAAGGCGATGTCGCGGGTCGGCAGGTTCCGTGCGCTGGCCGACCTCGTCCGCCGGGCCCGGCCGCCCCAGGGCGACGAGTCGATCGGCTCGCTCGCCCGCCGGAGGCTGGGGGAGGAGGCCACCGAGGTTCTGATCGGCCCGCTCCTCGGTGGCTTGCACGCCGGCGACGTCGACCGGCTCTCGGTCGCCGCGACGTTCCCCGAGCTCGCGCGGTGGGAGCGGGACCAGGGCAGCCTGATCCGCGGCGCGAAGGCCGCCCTTGCCGCGGCGCCCGATGCCGGTCCCATGTTCCTGAAGCCGCGGGACGGGACCACCGCCCTGATCGAGGCCCTTGTCGGGTCGATCGGCCGCGAGCGGATCCGCCTCGCGGAGCCGGCAACGGGCATCCTGGCCGCCGGGACCGGCTTCTCCGTCCGAACCGGGCGTGGGGAGATCCCGGCCGATCGTGTGGTGCTCGCCGCACCGGCGTTCGCCGCCTCCGGGTTGCTCGAGGACGTCGCACCGGTGTCGGCGGCCGAACTGGCCGCGATCCCCTACGCCTCGACCGGCGTGGCGCTCCTCGTGTACCCGGAGGGAACCGGCGACGCCCTGCCCGACGCGACCGGTTTCGTCGTTCCGCCGGGCCGCGCCCCGATGACCGCGTGCACGTTCCTGTCCCGCAAGTGGCCGCGGCCCGAGTACGGGACCAGGGCCGTGGTCCGATGCTTCGTGGGGGGCGTGGGCGCCGAGGAGGTCGTCGACGAACCCGAGGAGGAGATCGTGGCGGCGGTGAGCCGGCACATCGCCGCCGTGTTGGAGTTGCCCGACCGACCTTCCGAGGCCCACGTCGAGCGGTGGCACCGGGCGATGCCCCAGTACGAGGTGGGGCATCGGGAACGCCTGGCGCGGATCCGCGACAGTTTGCCGCCGGGTATCTTCGTGATCGGCGGTGGCTACGACGGCGTGGGGGTGCCGGACTGCGTCCGCGGTGCGAACCTTGCGGCGGAGGCGGTTCTGAGTCACCTGGCCGAACGGTCGGCCGGGAGCGAGCGACGGGAGCAGGTGCGATGAGCGAGACGATGTACGCCCTCTATCCGGTGTTCAAGGCGCGGAGCGGCTTCCGCGACCTCGACGTGGACGACGCGTCGCAGGAGGTCGAGAACCTGTTCAAGGAGTGGGATGGGCTGGTCACGGTCCGCGGCGTGTACTCCACGGTGGGGTTCCGCGCGGACTCGGACCTGATGCTCTGGCTGATCGGATCCACCCCGGACGAGCTGCAGGGAGCCCTCGTCGCGCTCGGGCGCACGCAGGCGGGACGCAGTCTCGACCTCGTGTGGTCGTTCATGGGCGTGGTGAAGCCGGCGGAGTTCACGGCCGACCACGCGCCTGCCTTCGTGAAGGGCGACCCGCCGAAGAAGTACCTGAACGTCTACCCGTTCGTCCGGACCGCTGAGTGGTACCTGCTCCCGCCCGACGAGCGTGCCGCGATGCTTCGCGAGCACGGCGAGGTCGGCCGCGAGTTCCCCGACGTGCTGGCGAACACGACGAGCGCGTTCGGGATCAACGACTGGGAGTGGATCCTCGCGTTCGAGGCCGACGCGCTGGAGCGGATCGTCGACTGCCTGCGTGCGCTCCGTTCGGTGGAGGCCCGGCGGTACACGAAACTCGACATCCCGTTCGTCACCGGGATCCGCAAGGAGGTCCGGGCGGCGTTCGGTGACCTCGCCTGACCGGGACCCGGCGTGTGGCTGCCCCTCGGCGGGGCTTGCGTCGCATAATGGAAGCGGACCGAGGAGGCAACGGTGGCGCACGCGAAAGACAAAGGCGGCGAGAAGCACCAGAAGCGGACCGCGCAGAAGAGCCTGAAGGAGCGCCGCGCCCAGAAGAAGGCGAAGCGCGGGTCCGGCCAACAGCAGTCGACCGTCCACATCACGACGACGTCGCAGTAGTGGTGTTCGAGCAGCTCCTGCAGTCCTGGGACGGCGAAGAAGTTGCCGTCCGCTACGATCGCGAGCTGCAGACCTGGATGTTCGTGTGCGTGCACTCCACGCGGCTGGGCCCGGGGGCCGGCGGCACGCGGATGAAGGTGTACCCGGCTCCTCACGACGCACTGCGCGATGGGCTCCGGTTGTCGGGGGCCATGACGAGCAAGAACGCGATGGCCGGGCTGCCGCTCGGCGGGGGCAAAGCCGTGCTCGCGGTGCCCGAGGTTCCCCACGGCGAGCGGCGGCGCGAGCTCCTGCTGCGATACGCGGACCTGGTGGAGTCGCTGCACGGGACCTACCGCACGGCCTGTGACATGAACACCACGCCCGAGGACATGGACGTGATCGGCGAACGGTGCGGCTCCGTGTTCGGCAGAACGGAGGCCGCCGGCGGATCGGGGAGCTCCGCCCCGGCCACGGCGCTCGGCGTCTTCCACGGCATCCGCGCCTGCGTGGCCGAGGTGTTCGGATCGCCCGACCTCGATGGGCGAACCGTGGTGGTCCAGGGGGTGGGCGCGGTGGGCCGGCTGCTCGCCGAGCACCTCCGCGAGGAGGGCGCAGAGCTCCTCCTCACCGACGCCGAGGAGTCGAGGGCCCGCGAGGTCGCGGAACGGATCGGGGCGACGACCGTCCCGCCCGACGAGGCGATCGAGACGCTCTGCGACGTGTTCTCGCCGTGCGCCACGGGCGGCGTCCTGTCGGAGCGGACGATCCCCCGGCTCCGGTGCCGTATCGTGGCCGGCGCCGCGAACAACCAGCTCGAGACGCCGGAGGACGCCGAGCGGTTCGGGACCCTCGGGATCCTGTACGCCCCGGACTACGTGATCAACGCCGGCGGGATCATCCACCTGGCGTCGCGCGAGCTGCTCGGCGAGGACGAGGCGACGTGCGACGAGCGGGTCCGGGGTATCGAGAGCACGCTGGCCGAGCTGTTCGGCACGGCGGCGGAACACGGCCTGTCCACCACTGCCGCCGCCGACGAGATCGTGGCCCAGCGCGTCGCCGCCGGCTCGACTTGACGGAACCGGGCAGCGGTTCCAGCATCGCGACCATGACGAGGGACCTGGCGTCGATGCAGTGTGTCCCGTGCAAGGGCGGCATCCCCCCACTCACCCGTGAGGAGATCGAGCCGTACCTCGCCGACCTGGGTGGCGGGTGGGAGGTTGTGGACGGCCACCACCTCACGAAGCAGTACCGGTTCAAGGACTTCCGTCAGGCCCTCGACTTCACGAACCGCGTGGGCGAGCTGGCCGAGGAGGTCGGTCACCACCCCGACGTCGAGCTCGCCTGGGGCAAGGTGGGGCTCACGGTCTGGACGCACAAGATCGACGGCCTGCACGAGGCGGACTTCGTCTTCGCCGCGAAGGCCGACCGGGCGCACGAGGAGTGGGCGGCCCCCAACACGTCGGCGTGACCCCGGCCCTCAGGCCGTGAACGCCGCCGCCGCCTCGACCGTCCGCGCGATCTCCTGTGCTCCGTGGGTCGTGGACAGCGCCCACAGCTCGAAGCCCGAGGGAGGCAGAGAGATCCCGCGGTCGAGCATGTGGTGGAAGAAACGGGCGTATCGGTCGTGGCCGGCGCTCCGGGCCTGGTCGTAGTCGTGGACCGGGCCCTCGGCGAAGAAGACGCTGAGCAGCGATCCGGCCCGGTTGATCGTGACGGGGATCCCACCCTCCCCGAACGCTTCCGACAGCCCCGCCGTGAGCTCCTCCGCCGACCGCGTGAGGGCCGGATACGGGTCGCGCTCCTTCGCCAGCCGAAGCGCCGCGATCCCCGCGGCCACGGCGACGGGGTTCCCCGAAAGGGTCCCGGCCTGGTACACGGGTCCCTCCGGCGCGAGCTGTTCCATCACCTGGGCCCGGCCCCCGAACGCCGCGCAGGGGAATCCGCCGCCCATGACCTTTCCGAGGACGGTGAGATCGGGCTCGATCACGTAGACGGACTGGGCCCCCCCGTACGCGATCCGGAACCCCGTGATGACCTCGTCGAAGATCAGCAGGGTCCCGTGGTCCGAGCAGAGCTCGCGGAGGCCCTCGAGGAACCCCGACACGGGGGGGATCACGCCCATGTTGGCCGCCACGGGCTCCACGATCACGGCGGCGATCCCCCGGCCGTGCCGCAAGAACGTCTCCCGGACCGCGTCGAGGTCGTTGTACGGCACGACGAGCGTGTCCTTCGCCGCCCCCTCGGTCACACCGGGCGAGGCGGGCAGTCCGAGCGTCGCCATCCCCGAGCCGGCGCCCTTGGCCAGGAGCGCGTCGGAATGGCCGTGGTAGCAGCCCTCGAACTTCAGCACCAGGTCCCGCCCGGTGGAGCCGCGGGCGAGCCGGATCGCGCTCATCGCGGCCTCGGTCCCGGAGGACACGAGCCGCACCATGTCCACCGAGGGCAGAGCGTCCACGATCAGCTCGGCCAGCACCACCTCGAGCTCGGTCGGGGCGCCGAACGACGTGCCGAGTCGTGCCGCGTCGGTGGCTGCCTGCACGATCTCGGGGCAGGCGTGGCCGAACAGCTTCGCCCCCCACGACTGCACGAAGTCGACGTACCGGTTGCCGTCCACATCGGTGACGTACGCGCCCTCGGCGCTCGCGATGAACAGCGGCGTCCCGCCGACGGCGCCGAAGGCCCGCACGGGCGAGTCGACGCCGCCGGGGATCACGCGGCGGGCGCGCTCGAACAGCTCCTCGGAGCGGGTCACGCCCTCCAGTCTAGGAGCGGGACGCCGGCGTCAGGCCGAGAGCCTGGAGCACGCCGACCGGGAGGACGTGGCAGTAGGGCTCGTGGCCGGTCTTGTCGTAGTAGCGCTGGTGGTAGTCCTCGGCGGGGTAGAAGACCTCGAACGGCGTGATCTCGGTGGCGATGGGGCGGCCGAACCGTCCCTTCGCGTTCGCCTTCGAGGTCTCGGCGATCGCCCGCTGCTCGTCCGAGTGGGTGAGGACGATGCTGCGGTACTGGTCGCCCACGTCCGGGCCCTGGCGGTTCACCTGCGTGGGGTCGTGCATGGCCCAGAACACCTCGAGCAGCTGCTCGTAGCTCACCCGCTCGTCGTCGAACGCGATCTGGACGACCTCGGCGTGGCCGGTGGTGTGGCTGCACACGTCCCGGTACGTCGGGTTCTGCGTGTGGCCGCCGCTGTAGCCCGAGACCACGTCCAGCACGCCCGGGACCTGGCGGAAGACCCATTCCACGCCCCAGAAGCAGCCGGCTCCGAAGGTGGCGGTCTGCGTGGTCATGCGGAAGGCTCCTTCCTCGATGGGTTCACACCCCCAGTGTGCCCACAGGACGTGTCGTTACATCCTCCCCGCGTGGTTATCCTCCGGCGAGCCAGTCGGCGGCTTCCTTGGCGTGGTACGTGAGGATGAGGTCGGCACCGGCCCGGCGGATGGAGGTGAGGATCTCGAGCACAGCCTTGCGGCCGTCGAGCCAGCCGTTCTGCGCGGCGGCCTTCACCATCGCGTACTCGCCGGAGACGTTGTAGGCGGCCAGGGGGAACCTGGTCTCGTCCTTGGCCCGGCGGATCACGTCGAGGTATGGCAGCGCCGGCTTCACCATCACGATGTCGGCGCCCTCGTCGATATCGGCACGGATCTCGCGGATCGCCTCATCCGAGTTCGGCGGGTCCATCTGGTAGCCGGCGCGGTCGCCGAACCGCGGGGCGCACTCGGCGGCCTCGCGGAACGGACCGTAGAAGCTGGAGGCGAACTTCGCCGCGTACGCGAGGATGCCGACGCGTTCGAACCCGCTCCCGTCCAGGGTTTCCCGGATGGCGCCGACCTGGCCGTCCATCATCCCGGAGGGCCCGACCATGTGCGCTCCGGCCTCGGCCTGGGCCAGGGCGATCCGCCGGTACCGCTCGAGGGTTACGTCGTTGTCCACATGGCCCTCGTCGTCGAGGACGCCGCAGTGGCCGTGGTCGGTGTATTCGTCCAGGCAGAGATCTGCGATCACAACGTGGTCGTCGCCGAGCTCCTCGCGCAGCATCCGGAGTCCCTTCTGCGCGATGCCGTCCGGGTTCCAGGCCTCGGAGCCCTCGGGGTCCTTGCGGTCGGGGACGCCGAACAGCATGAACGCGGTGACGCCCTTCGACGCGGTCTCGGCGGCGTCCTTGCGGAGCGACTCCAGCGTGTGCTGCAACTGGCCGGGCATCGACCCGATCGGCTGCGGCTCGGCGATGCCCTCCTTCACGAACAGCGGCGCGATCAGGTGCCGCGGCGAGAGGTCCGTCTCGCGGATCAGGGCGCGCAGCGCCGGCGTACGTCGGAGCCGGCGCGGCCGGTGCTGTGGGAAGGACGCCATGGGGAACAGGGTATCGCCGCTGCTCACGAGCGGCGAGGGAGCGTTCGCTCGACGGCCTGGACGAGACCCTCGATCGTGTGGGGGCTCGCCACCGCGGAGACCCTCAGCCCGCGGGACCGAGCCTCCCGGGCCGTGACGGGTCCGATACAGACCACCTTCGGGTTGCCCCGGACGGCCCCGGTTGCCCCGACGAAGCCGCGGACCGTGGAGGCGCTCGTGAAGGTGATCGCGTCGATCTCGCCGTCCCGCAGGGCATCCCGGGCCTCGCGAGGCAAGGTACTTGGTGTCCGCGTCCGGTAGGCGTGGACCCGGACCGGATCCCAGCCCTTCGCCGCGAGGGCCTCCTCTAGGCCCTCGGGGGCGATGTCGGCGCGCGCGCACAAGACGCGACCGGCTCCTCTCGGGAACGCCCGGGACAGCGCCGACGTGGTGAATGTCGAGGGCATGAGATCGGGGTCTCGGCCCGTGAAGCGACGGAACGCCTCGGCCGTCCCCTCGCCGATCACGGCGACGCGAGCACGAACGTCATCGGGCGACAATCGCCCCGCCAGGACGTCGACGGTGTTCCCGCTCGTGAGCGTGATCCAGTCGAACCGCGCGGCGACGAGCTCTCGGAGGGCCTCCGTGAGCTCGGCGGATCGTGTGGGGACGATCTCGACCGCCGGCGCGGCGATGGTTCGAGCGCCTCGAGCCTCGAGCGCCCGAGCCAGCTCCCCCACCTGGTCGCGCGGACGGGTCACGAGCACGACCTTGCCGGCGAGGGTCCGTTTCACGATCTCACCTCGGCCAGGATCTCCTCCGCCCCTTCGGCCAGCAGCCGAGCGGCGGCTCGTTCGGCGGCGACCGCGGACGTGTCGGCTCGGACGTCGGCCTGAGCCATCCGCTCGCCGTCGGCGCTGAGCACCACGGTGGTCAACCGCACGCCGTCGACCTCCACCCTCGCGTACGCGCCGAGCGGCAGCGCGCAGCCACCGCCGAGCAGGGCCATCAGACGCCGCTCGGCCTCCAGCGCGGTGCGGCTGTCGGCGTGATCGAGTCCCGCGACCGTCTCCCGGACGGCTGTGTCACCGGGGCGAGCCTGGACCGCTAGGCAGCCCTGCCCGGGCGCCGGCACCATCTCGGCCACCGACATCGGGGACGCGTGGGCCGGCACGATGCCCAGCCGGAGGAGCCCGGCCGCGGCCAACACGAGGCCGTCGACCTCGCCCCGCTCGAGTTTCGCCAGCCGCGTGTCCACGTTGCCGCGCAGCTCGGCGACCGTGACGTCGGGCCGCCACCGCAGGACCTGCGCCCGTCGCCGGAGGCTCGATGTGCCCACGCGCGCCCCGTGCGTCAGTTCGCCCACGCGCGTCACGAGCACGTCGAGCGGGCTCGCGCGCTCGGGGACCGCGGCGACCACGGCGCCGTCCTCGTCCGCGGCGGGGAGATCCTTCGCGGAGTGGACCGCCAGATCGACCTCGCCCTCGCGCAGGGCGCGGACGATGTCGTTCACCCATAGGCCCTTGATCCCGTTCGGCGAGGCCTGCGGGCCGGCGCCGCGGTCACCGGCCGTCTGCAGGGGGACGAGCTCGGTGTCCACGCCGTTCCGCCGTAGGGCCTCTGCGACCTCCTCGGCCTGGGCCAGGGCCAGGCGCGACCGGCGAGTGCCGATACGAAGCTTCATCCCGCGTCGGGTTCCAGGCCGAACAGGTCCGCCAACATCTTCGCGTGATGGTCCTCGGTGCCCGGCGTGGAGAGCTCCTTCAGCCGGACGATCGGCTCGTGGAGCAGCTTGGCCACGATGCCCCGGGCCAGGGACTCCACCGTCTCGCGCTCGTCGGGGGTGAGGCGCGAGAGCTCCGCGTGGAACCGCTCGAGCTCGGAGGCCAAGACGGCCTCGCCCTGTTGCCGGAGGGCGCGGATCACCGGCGCCAGCCGCTCTGAGCGGCGGCGGATCGCGAACCGGTGGAGCTCCTCGGCCACGATGCCGTGCGCGCGTTCGATGTCCACTGTCGCCTCCGCCGCCCGGGCCGCCAGGGTCTCCTTCAACCCCTCGATGTCCACGAGGAGGACGCCGCCGATCTCGCCGACCGAGGGCTCGACGTCGCGAGGGACCGCGAGGTCCAGCACGAACAGCGGCCGGCCGCGTCCGTCCATCGCGGCGAGGACGGCGTCCCGGTGGATCACGGCGCCTGCTGCCCCGGTGGCCGAAACGACGAGGTCGGCGCGAGCCAGCGCGCCGGGGAGCCCGGCGAGGTCGTCGTGCTCGGCCGAGGTCCGCTCGGCCAGGGCCCGGGCCCGCTCGAGGCTGCGGTTGAGCACGCGGATCGGCCCGATCCCCCGGGCCCGGAGGTGCTTCACCGCGAGCGCGGCCATCTGGCCCGCTCCCACCACGGCCGCCGTCCTCCCCTCGAGGCCGTCGAGGACGCGTTCGGCCAGGTGCGCTCCGGCCTCGACGAACGCGTCCGGCGCGGCGCCGACGCCGGTCTCCGTGCGCACCCGCCGGCCGGCCCTGGCAGCGGCGTGGAAGAGCGCCGTGAGAGCCGGTCCCGTGGCTTCCTCCGCCTGGGCCCGGCGGTGGGCCTCGCGCACCTGGGCCAGGATCTGGGACTCTCCCAGGACCATGGAGTCCAGACCCGCCGCCACGTCGAATAGGTGCTGAGCGGCGGCCTCCTCGTAGTGCGAGTAGAGAGGCTCGGCCAGCTCGGCGGGGTCCACGCCGCGGGACTCGGCCAGCAGCCGCTTCAGCGCCAGGAACCCTGCGTGGTACGACGGGACGTCGGCGTAGACCTCGACCCGGTTACAGGTGGACAGGATCACGGCCCCGGCGAGGTCGTCGTCATCGCGGACGCGCCGGAACGCCTTCACGTGGTCCTCGTCGGTGAACGCGAGCCGTTCGAGCAGCTCGACGGTGGCTCGACGATGGGAGATGCCGAGGGCCAGGATCGCCATGGGTATCCGCTGATTCTACGGATGGGCGCTCGGAACCGCCTCGGTCGTCCACGGCTGCGGTAGCCTGGCCGCTCGTCGAGAGGAAGCGCGGGTGGAACGCAAGCGGGCAAGGGAGCACGGCATCGTCGTGGGGAGGCTGGCCGCCGGCGACCGGAACGCCATCACCGACGTTGCGGGCGTGCGCGTCGGACACACGACCCTGGTGCGCGACCCCTCGCCGGACGGGAAGGGTGCGGTCCGGACGGGAGTGACCGCCGTGTTCCCCCACGAAGGGCTTCCGTGGATCGAGCGCGTGTACGCCGGCACCCACATCCTGAACGGCTACGGCGAGCTGATCGGGGTAAACCAGATCGCGGAGTGGGGACTGCTCCACTCGCCGATCGTGATGACGTCCTCGCTCGCGATCGGGCGCGCGTACGACGCCACCGTCCGTTGGCGCACCGAGCGGCACGCGGTCACGACCTCGGACGGCGGCGACATGCCGGTCGTCACCGAGTGCGACGACTCGTTCCTGAACGACGTGACGACGTTCCCGCTCCAGGACCGGGACGTGTTCGACGCCCTCGACGCGGCGAGCGGCGGCGAGGTCGCGCAGGGGTGTGTCGGCGCCGGAACCGGGATGCAGTGCTTCGACTTCAAGGGCGGGATCGGCACCGCGTCCCGGGTGCTGCCCTCCGACCTCGGCGGGTTCACCGTGGGGGCGCTGGTGCTCACGAACTTCGGCACCCGGGAGGAGCTCGTCGTGGACGGCGTCCCGGTGGGGCGCGAGATCACCGACCTCATGCCCGAGGAGCACGGCGAGGGCTCGTGCATCTGCGTGGTGGCGACCGACGCCCCGATGATGCCGCACCAGGTCCGCCGTCTGGCGGTTCGGGCCGGGCTCGGGTTGGCCCGGACCGGCTCCACGGCTCGGAACACCTCCGGCGAGCAGATGTTGGCCTTCTCCACGGCGAACCGGATCCCGCTGGAGCCTCGCGCGGACGGCACGATGGAGATCCGGGCGCTGGTCGACGGCCCCGCCGAGGCGTCGCCGGGGATCTTCTCCGAGCTGTTCACGGCGACCATCGAAGCCGTGGAAGAGGCGGTGCTGAACGCCTTGTTCACCGCGACCACCACCACCGGCCGCGACGGCAACGTGCTGCACGCGCTGCCGCTCGACCGGACCCTGGAGATCCTCGAACGACACGGACGCCTCCGGCGCGGCTGACGTCCATCGACCCGGCCCTCCGCATGAGCCGCGGGCCCCCCGTGGCATCCCACATGGCTCCGATGGTCCCTGCGGCCGGGGGTCGCACGCCCCCTGTCCGCGGGCTCGTCCGGACGGACCATGCGTGCGGAAGGAGGTCCCCATGGACGGCGACGGAGGGTTCCGCAAGGCCGTGGACGAGCGGTTCGGCACCGTGGCCCGGGCGATGACCAGGAACGTCCTCGTGCTCTCGCCGACGCTGCTCGCAAGCGACGCCGTTCGAACCTTGAGCGAGGCGGGGGTCACCGGCGCTCCCGTGGTGCACGGGGGCATGGTGGTCGGCGTGATCACGCTCCGCGATCTGCTCGACCGCGAGAGCCACGGCGCGTCGCAGGTGACCGGTCCCTTCCTCCGCGGCGACCGGCAGCTCGGCGGCCTCCACGTGGCCGACGTGATGACCCGCGAGGTGGTCAC
>DASWAT010000059.1:0-50304 GCA_036390995.1 Actinomycetota bacterium
GTCCAGGCCTTGGTCGGTCAGCTCCGTGCGCAGAGCGACGACCTGATCCTCCACCGCCTCCGCGGTGCGCCGCGGGACCCGGTGCGGCCGCCGGGACCTCGCCTCCAGCCCGGCTTCACCTTCGGCATCGAAGCGACGGCAGAGTTCGTAGACCCACCGGGGTGAGACCCCGTAGTCGCGGGACACCTCCGCCTTGCTCCGCCCCTCGATCCTGACCGCGGTGACCACCAGCCTGGCAAGCGACATCCCCCACCCCTTCCGCCTGAGGTAGGCACGATGTCGCGAGACAGGGCGGAACTATGTCGTGAAACCAGACACTGCCCCCGGCACTCAGACGACGCGCGACTCGGGGACCAGGTCGCCTCGGGCGAAGCGCTCGAGCGAGAGCGACGAGACGTCGATCGTCTTCGCCCGCCCCCCGACGATCATCTCGGCCAGCAGCTTCCCTACGATCGGGGCGTGCTGGAACCCGTGGCCGCTGAACCCGTTCGCCAAGTAAAGGCCGCCGAGTCCCTGCACCGGGCCGATGATCGGGTGCCGGTCGGGCGTCATCTCGTAGAGCCCGTTCCACATGGCTCGGACCTCCGCCTCGGCCACCGGCGGGAACACCCGCATCGCAGTGGGCAGCAACCTCTCCTCCACGAACCGGCGATCCACGCTCGTGTCGAACGACGCGTGCTCATCCCGGCCGCCCATCCCCATGAGCACACCGTCGCCTTCGCGGTGGAAGTAGAAGCTCGTCTCGGCGTCGATCACCAGGGTCCGGCGTTCTGGGGCATCGGGGAACGAGCCCGTGACCACGACGTTCCGGGGGATCGGCTCGATCGGAACGTCCACACCGCACGTCGCCGCGAGCGGCCCCGCCCAGGGCCCCGCCGCGTTCACCACCACCGGGCTCTGGATCCGTTCGCGGTTCGTGACCACGCCGGTCACCAGGCCCCTCACACTCGAGATCTGCTCGACCTCCACACCGGTCCGGATCTCCGCGCCGGCTCCGCGCGCGAGCGTGGCGTAGCCGTTCGTCAAGCCCGACGGGTCGGCGATCCCCTCGTCGGGGCAGTAGGTCGCGCCGACCACGTTCTCGAGCGATATCCCCGGTGCCACCTCCGTGGCCTCCTCGGGTGACAGCATCCGAACGTCCACACCGAGCGACCGCTGGAGCTCTGCGGCCCTCCCGAACGCCTCCCACTCGACCGGATCCCGGACCAGGAACAGGTACCCGTCGCGCCACACGTCGAGCGGGAGCCCGTGCACGTCGCTGAACCCGGTGATCATCGGCACGCTCGCGAGCGACAGCTGGATGTTGATGCGGCTCGAGAACTGGAACCGGAACCCTCCCGCGCACGCGCCGGTCGACCCCATCCCCAGCGAGTCGGCTCGCTCCAGCAGCAGCACGCGCCCCGCCCCGGCCGCTGCAAGGTGATACGCGGCGCTCACGCCGACCGCGCCGCCACCGACGACCACGACGTCGGCGGTCGCGCTCACGACCCCAGCCGGTCCACGGCCGCCCGCGCAACCACCAGGTCCTCGAACGACACGCCCACGGACTTGAACACCGTCACGTCGTCGGGCGAGCGACGGACCGGCGCGCCGCGGACGACCTCGGCCAGGTCGGCCACCACGTGCGAGGCGTCCACGACGCCGGCCCGGATCGGCATCACCACGTCGCCGGCCTCGGCCATCGCGGCCTCACGGGTCTCCACCACCAGTCGGGCACGCCGGATCGTCTCGTCGTCCAGCTCCCTGGTTCGGGGCGTGTAGGCTCCGACGGCGTTCACGTGAGCCCCGTTCGCCAGGAGACGCCCGTCGAACACCGGCGACGGGCTCGTGGTACACGTGCACACGACGTCGGCGTTCGCCACCGCATCCGGCACGCCGGCCGACCCCTCGAGTCCCATCGCCCGGGCCAGGTCGGCCAGTGCCTCCGCGCGCGCAGGCGTCCGGGAGACCACCGTCACGCGCTCGACTCGGCGCACGGCGCGCATCGCCTCCAGATGAACACGCGCCTGCACGCCCGCCCCGAAGACGACGAGCCGCGTCGCGTCGTCCCGCGCCAGGTATCGCGTCGCCAGACCGGAGACGGCGCCGGTCCGCAAGGCGGTGAGCGCCGCTCCGTCGATGACCGCCTCCGGCTGCTGGGTCTCCGAGCCGAACAGCACGTACAGACCGTGGATCAGCGGCAGGCCGCGTTCGGGGTTCTCGGGCGTCACGGTGACGAGCTTCACCCCCGCTCCCTCCGGGCCCGTCGCCGGCATCGACAGCAACGTCCCGCTGCGGGTCTCCAGGTGGGAGCGAAGCGGGGCCTCAGGGAGCGACCCGGATCCGAACGTCGCCTCCAGCGCATCCACGGCCGCCCTCATCGGGAGGAGCTCGGTGAGGCGCGCGGCATCGACGAACGGAAGGTCGCTCACTCCGCGCCCGGCTCCGCTCACAGCTCTCCCAGGTACGCCTCTCGCATCTGGGGGTTCTCCAGCAGGCTCTGTGCGGTGTCCGAGAGCACGACCTCCCCGGTCTGCAGCACGTAGCCGCGGTCGGCGATCGAGAGCGCCATGTTCGCGTTCTGCTCGACCACGAAGATCGTCGTGCCGAGCTCGTTGATCTCCTTGATGATCTGGAAGACCTGGTCCACCAGCACCGGGGCAAGGCCCATCGAGGGCTCGTCCATCAGGAGCACCTTGGGCTGGGCCATGAGCGCGCGCCCCATAGCGACCATCTGCTGTTCCCCGCCCGAAAGCGTCCCGGCCTTCTGGGACACGCGCTCGCGCAGCCGGGGGAACGTCCCGAGGATCCGATCCATGTCCTCGGCCACCGCCTTCTTGTCCGAGCGCTGGTACGCGCCGAGCTCGAGGTTCTCCTTCACGGTCATCCTCGTGAACAGGCGGCGGTTCTCGGGCACCATCGAGACCCCCCGCCTGACGACCTCGGTCGTGGGCAGCCCGTTGACGATCTCGCCGCCGAGGAGCACCTCGCCCTCGCTCGGCGTCACGTACCCGAGGATCGTCTTCAGGGTGGTCGTCTTCCCGCTGGCGTTGCCGCCCAGCAGGCAGACGATCTCCCCGGCCCTGATCGCGACGTTCACGTGACGCAGCACCGAGATCAGCCCGTAGTGCGTGCTCACGTCGCGCAGCTCGAGGACCGTCGAGGCTTCGGTCTCTCCCCTGCGGGCCACATCGACCTGCGGGGCGCCCTCGGGACGGCTCATCCCACCGCCTTCTTGCCCAGGTAGGCCTCGACGACCTGCTCGTTGTGTGCCACGTCCTCGTAGGTACCCTCGGCGATCTTCTTGCCGTAGTCCAACGCCACGACCCGGTCCGAGACGCCCTTGACCACCCGCATGTCGTGCTCGATGAGCAGGACGGTCAGTCCGAGTTCCTTGCGGAGCCGCCAGATCTGGTCGGTCAGCTCCTGCGTCTCCTTCGGGTTCATCCCGGCGGTCGGTTCGTCCAACAGGAGCAGCTTCGGTTCCGTCGCCAACGCCCGCGCGATCTCCAACCGGCGGCGGTTCGCGTAGGAGAGCACGAAGGCCGGCTGGTCCTGGCGGTAGCCGGACAGGCGAGCCCCGAAGAACCCGAGGCTGTGGCTGGCCCGTTCTCGGATGCGCTGTTCCTCCCGGCGCTGGGCCGGCAGACGCAGCACGCTCGCCACGAACCCGGCGCGCCCCCGGCAATGCTGGCCGACCATCACGTTCTCGAGGACCGACATGTTCGAGAACAGGTGGACGGTCTGGAACGTGCGCGAGATGCCGAGCTTCGTGATCTGCGACGGCTTCAGGCCGACGATGCTCCGACCCTCGAACAGGATGTTCCCCTCGTCCGGCGCGTACAGGCCGGTGATGCTGTTGAAGAGCGTGGTCTTGCCAGCCCCGTTCGGCCCGATGACGCTGACGATCTCGCCCTCCTCCACGTGCAGGTCAAGGCCGCTCAGGGCGGCCAGGCCGCCGAAGAGCTTCGCGATCCCGCGCACCTCCAGGACCGCGCTCATCCCGGAGCCTCCTCCCAGGAGATCGTGGCGGGCTCGGCATCGGGGGCGCCCTTGGACCACGCGTCCTGGAGCCGATCTTCCTCCTTGAGCTCCCGGGTCCGGCGCACGTTCGGGATCAACCCCTCGGGCCGGTAGAGCATGATCCCGATGAGCACGGCGCCGTAGATCAGGAGCTGATACGTTTCGAACTCGGTCAGGAACCCGGGGATGCCGACCAGGACCAGCGCTCCCACGACCACGCCCGGGATGCTCCCCATGCCGCCCAGGATGATGATGGCCAGCGCCTGGATGGAGATCAGGATGTTGAAGCTCGTGGGTGCGAGCGACCCGATCTGGACGGCGAACAGCGCTCCCGACACGCTCCCAACGGCGGCGCCGGTGGCGAACGCCAGCAGCTTGTACCGCACGGTGCTCACGCCCATGACCTCGGACACCTGCTCGTCCTCACGCATGGCCACCCAGGCCCGCCCGATGCGGGAGTTCGCGAGCCGGTAGGAGACGAAGCCAGCAAGGACGCAGAAGACGAGCACGAGGTAGTAGAAGGGCTGGGGATCGCGGAAGTCCACGTTGAGGCCGCCGATCGTGAACGAGGGCGCCGGGATCGCGATCAACCCCTGCGCGCCCCCGAGGAAGGACTTCAAGGCATCGGAGGTGACCAGCACCCTGGCGATCTCGCCGAATCCGAGGGTCACGATCGCCAGGTAGTCCCCCCGGAGGCGGAGCACCGGCGCCCCGATCAGCAGTCCCGTCACGGCAGCGAGCAGCACCACGATGGGGACCGCCTCGAAGAACCCCATCCCCACGTGGATCGACGATCCGGAGTTCGCGGCGGCGGTGAGGACACCCATCGCGTAGGCCCCCACGGCGAAGAACGCCACGTAGCCAAGATCGAGGAGGCCCGCGTAGCCGACCACGATGTTCAGGCCGAGGCCCATGAGCAGGAACAGGCCCACACGACCGAGGACCGCCGACAGGAACGAGCCGAGCAGGAACGGCAGGACCGCCAGCAGCAACCCCACCGCCGCCACGGCCAGCAACCGGACCTGCCGCTGGCCTTCGCGCGTGGCGCCTGAGAGGCGCTGGCGGAGCGTGATCCCCTCGTTCGCCCAGAAGGCCGAGATCCCGGCCGGGACGGCGAACGTGAGGATCGCGCCGATGTACGTCAGCCCCCCGAGCCGCACGCTGTAGAGCCATGCCGTGTCCAGCCCGAGCTGCCCGATCATCACCCGGAACACGTTCTGGAGCATGCTCAGGAGCAGGACGACCAGCAGGCCGGTGATCAACGGCCGCCGGATCTTCCATCCGAGGACGGCGAGGCCCGCGCCCGCGGCTCCGGCCACGGTCGCCAGCACGACCAACATCCCGATGCCCGGGGCGATCGCGCGATCGAAGGTCACGACGGAGATCAAGGCGGGAGTCACGGACGTGAAGATCTTCTGCGCCGCGAACCGTTCCGGAAGCCCGTTCGCGACGACGATGCTGAGGCCGACCAGCGCACCGCCGGTCACACCGATGATCGCTCCGCCCACCAGGGCGGCTCGGCCGTCCGGCTTGACCGCCTCCCCGGCGACGATCCGGGGCCGGGCCAGCACGTACGCGGCACTCAGGGGCGGCAGGATCAGGAGCACCCTCCCAAGGGTGACCTGGTCCCCCACGAGCCGGACACCGTCGAACGTCTGCACCATGCCGACGAGGGCGAGGTAGATCACCCCCATCCCACCCAGCATCCCCAGGCGGGCGACCCGTCGCGCCGTCAGACCGGCGGACACGTCAGACCTTCTCCGCCTCGTCAGATCCCAGCAGCCCTCCCGGGCGGAAGATGAGCACGAGGACCAGGATGCTGAAGGCGATGACGTCCTTCAGCTGGTTCGGCCCCTTCACGCCGAGGCCGGTCAGGAACAGCGACGGTCCAACTGCCTCCAGCAGACCGAGGATCAATCCGCCCAGGGCCGCGCCTGCGATGCTCCCGATGCCGCCGAGGACCGCCGCCGTGAACGCCTTGATCCCTGGGATGAACCCCATGAACGGCCCGACCACCTGGAACACCATGGTGAACAGGACGGCGGCGATCCCGGCGAGCATGCCGCCGATGGCGAACGTGGTGACCACGACTCGGTCGACATCGATGCCCATGAGGCTGGCGATCTCCTTGTCCTCCGCCACCGCCCGCATCGACTTGCCGGTCCTGGTGCGGGCCACGAACATGATGAGGCCGACCATGGCGAGGATGGCACCGACGATCACGATGACCTGGGTCCGGAGGATGGGGATCCCCAGGACGGTCCACGTCCCACCGAGGACGTCGGGGGTCGGATATCCACGGGTCTGGGGACCGAAGAACCCCTTCGCCGTGTTCTGCAGGAACAGGGAGGCGCCGATCGCCGTGATCAGCGGGACCAGCCGGGGTGCTTTGCGGAGCCGCCGGTACGCGACCCGCTCGAGCAGGACCGCCACGCCCACCGAGCCGGCCATCGCGACGACCATCAGGATGGCGATGGAAACCACCGGGTTCGACTGCAGGAACCCGCTGTTCTGGAGCGTCCTCGCGACGAAGTAGGAGGCGAAGGCTCCCGCCATGAACACCTCGCCGTGCGCGAAGTTGATCATGTTCAGGATCCCGTAGACCATCGTGTATCCGAGCGCGATCAGGGCATAGATCGCACCCTGGGCCACCCCGAACACCAGGAGGTCACGCCAGGCGGCACCGCTGAACCGCCCGAGCTGGATCGTCTCGTAGGTGCCGTATGCCGCGAGCAGGAGAACGCCGACCCCAACCACCCATTGCACGACCCGCCGCACGGGGAACCGGCTGAGACGCCCCAGCTCCGCCGGGGCTTCCGATGTCTCGACGACGTCCGCGGTTCCTCTGGTCATCATCCTCCCGCCGGGACGCGGCCGCGGGCGAGACGATGCTCGCCCGCGGCCGACAGATACCGCCGCTCAGGACCCGAGAGCGTCGCTCAGCGTGATGGTCTCGTTGAAGATCGGCTTGGCGTCCTGGTTCCCGCCCTCGATCGGGATGTCGGGAAGCTGGAACACGCCGATGTTCACCGCCGCCAGCGACTGGCAGTCACCCGTCGAGATGCACGTCAGGGTTCCCGTGAGTCCGGCGTAGTCCTTCACCTGGAACACTGCGTCCTTCAGCGCCGTGCGGGAGATGGTGAGGGTCCCGTCGGATCCCTCCACACCCACCTGCTTGATGGCCTCGGCCACGACGTTGAAGGCGTCGAACGCGTTCGTGTTGAACGCGGCCGTGGGGTTCCCGAACTGATCCTTGTAGGCCTTGTTGTAGGTGTCCAAGAGGGCACTGGTCGTCCCACCCGGGCTCGGCAGCGGGAAGGACATATACGTGCCGTTCGCCGCATCGCCCGCCTGATCGAAGAACGTGGACGCGGCGCAGCCGTCCGACCCCATGTACGGGACACCCTTCAGGTCGGGGATGTCCAGCATCTGCTTCGCGAGGAGCGCGCAGGCTGGGTTGAAGTCCGGAGCGTAGATCAGCTGCGGCTCGCTCTGCGCGATGCTCGTGAGCAGCGGCTTGAAGTCGGTGTCCGTGCTCTGGATCGCTTCGGCGTCCGTGATGGTGCCGCCCAACTGCTCGAAGAACGTGCCGAACCCATCGGTCAAGCCGGCCGCGTACGGGCTCTCGTCGTGGATCGTGGCGGCCTTCGTGAACCCGAGCTTGTTGTAGACGAAGTCCGCGACCACCCTGCCCTGGATCGCGTCGTTCTGCGCCGTGCGAAGGTAGAAGGGGTTGTGCGTCGACTCGGCCGTCAGGCCGGCCGCCGTGTTCGACGGGGAGACGAGGATGATCCCCTTGTCACCGAGGATCTTGTCCGCCACGCCGAACGCGGAGCTCGAACAGCTCGTGCCCACGACGAACAGGATCGTCGGGTCCGAGGCGAGCTTCGTGCCCCCCTGCTGGCCGCCCTCCTTGCTGCAGAGGTCGTCCTCGTTCTGCAGCTGCACGTCGTGACCCAGGATCTGGCCGGCCTTCCCGTCGAAATTGCCGTCCAGGTAGTCGATCGCGAGCTCGACGCCGTGCTCGCTGTCCACACCGAGCGTCGCCACGTCTCCCGAGATCGCCAGCAGCGTCCCGACACGGATCGGCTCGCCCGGTCCGTACGTCACGCACCCGAACGGATCGGCGTTGCAGTCCGGCTGGTTGCCACCGCCGCTGGCACCGCCGCCCCCGGTACTCTCGTTGTTGTTGCTGCACGCTGCGGCGACCAACGACAGCACCGCCAGAACTGCAAGGAGCTTCCACGCCCACTTGCTCAATGCACACGCCCCCTCTCAGTGGTCCCTCAGTCCCCCACAGGGACGACCTGTTAAGGCGTGGTCCTATCACAAAGGGCCGGTGGGAGGGAAGCGCCTGGTTCGCGCCGCGCGCCGCCCTGTCCGGCGCACGCCTCTCCTGTGACCCCGTTCTGCGTGACTCGGCGCCGGGAGGGTTTCGGCGGCGTCAGCGAGGGATCGCGGCCCGGAACTGCCTCGCCATCTCGAGCGCCGCGTCCCTGCGCCCCTCCACCAGGAGCCGCACCAGCGCGCTGCCGACGATGACGCCGTCGGCGAACCGGCACGCCTGGGTGGCTTGCTCGGGCGTGCCGATGCCCACGCCGACGAGCAGCGGCCGGTCGGTAAGTGGGCGAAGGGCCTCCACGAGCTCGTGGGCGGTTCCCGAGAGGTGCTCGCGCTCGCCGGTCACGCCGTAGGTGGCCACGCAGTACACGAACCCGCGGGAGCCCTCGGCGATGCGCCGCAACCGCTCGGGAGGGCTACCCGGCGCCGCGAGGAGCACCGGCGCGATCCCCGCCGAGCCGCACCGGGCGATCCAGTCGTCCGCTTCGTCCACCGGAAGGTCCGGGACGATCAGCCCTGCGATGCCGGCATCGGCCGCCCTCGCTAGGAACTCGGTGGGGCCCACGTGGAAGATCGGATTGAAGTACGTCATGACCGCGACCGGGATCCCGAGCCGGGCTTCCTCGACCGTGGCAAGGACGTCGCCGATGCGCGTCCCCCCCTCCAAAGCACGGCGGGAGGCCTCCTGGATCACGCCGCCGTCCATGACCGGATCCGAAAACGGGATGCCGACCTCGATCGCGTCGGCACCCGCTTCCTCCAAGCCCCGGAGCAGATCGGGGTCGACGCCGGCGAGACCACCGGTCACGTACGGCACGAAGGCCTGCCCGCCCCCTTCCCGACGGGCCCGCAGGGCGGACTCGAGATCAGGCACCCGGGGCCTCGTCCACCTCGCCGAGGGCACGCCGGACCGTGTCGAGGTCCTTGTCCCCCCGGCCGGACAGGTTCAGGAGTATCCTCGATCCCTCCTCAAGCGGCCGCTTCAGCAACCATCCCACCGCGTGCGCGGGCTCGAGGGCCGGCAGGATGCCCTCGAGCTCGGCGAGGGCCCGGAAGCCCTCGAGCGCCTCTGCGTCGGTGGCCGAGACGTAGTCCGCGAGCCCGGCTTCCTTCAGGTACGAGTGCTCGGGCCCCACCCCCGGATAATCCAGGCCGGCCGAGATGGAGTGTGTCGGCACCACCTGGCCGTCGGCGTCCTGCAGGAGGTACGACAGCGAGCCGTGGAGCACCCCGGGCTCTCCCATCGTGAGCGAGCGGCAATGCTCGCCCAGACCGTCTCCGCGCCCGCCGGCCTCGACGCCGATCAGCCGGACCGCGGGAGCGCC
The DNA here is from genome assembly GCA_036390995.1 of Actinomycetota bacterium. Classification (GTDB taxonomy): domain Bacteria; phylum Actinomycetota; class UBA4738; order UBA4738; family HRBIN12; genus DASQQQ01. The sequence continues at coordinate 9,669 of DASWAT010000059.1, forward strand.
GACGAACGGGGCGAAGATGCCCATCGCGTTGCTCCCGCCGCCCACGCAGGCGACCACGGCGTCGGGGTCGCGTCCCTCCGCCTCGTGGAACTGCGGGCGGGCCTCGTCGCCGATCACGCGCTGGAGATCACGCACCAACGCGGGGAAGGGGTGGGGCCCGGCCACCGAGCCGATGACGTAGTGGGTGTCCAGAACGCTCGCCGCCCAATCGCGCATCGCCTCGTTCATGGCGTCCTTCAGCGTCCGGCTCCCCGACCCCACCGAGATCACCTCGGCGCCGAGCAGCCGCATCCGGGCGACGTTCGACGACTGCCGAACCGTGTCCTCCTCGCCCATGTACACGACGCACGGCAGGCCGAACAGGGCGCAGGCCGTGGCGGTCGCCACCCCGTGCTGGCCGGCCCCGGTTTCGGCGATGATCCGGCGCTTGCCCAGACGCTTGGCCAGGAGCACCTGCCCCACGGTGTTGTTGATCTTGTGGGCACCGGTGTGGTTGAGATCCTCCCGCTTCAGGTAGATGCGGTAGCCCAGACGATCGGATAGTCGGGAGGCGAACGTCAGCGGCGAGGGTCGCCCGACGTAGTCGCGCAGGAGACCGTCGAGCTCGCCCCGGAAGGCGGGTTCGACGACGAGCCGCGACCACGCCGCCGAGAGCTCGTCCAGGGCCGGGATCAGCACCTCCGGGACGTAGCGGCCGCCGAACCGCCCGAACCGTCCGCGTGCGTCCGGCAGGCTCTCCACCGAACGGCTCACGCCGTCCCCCGGAGCTTCCGGAGCGTCCTCGCCGGATCGGTTGAACGCATGAGGACCTCCCCCACGAGCACCGCGCGGGCGCCGGCGTCGAGCGCCCGCACCACCTGCGCGCGCATGGTGATGCCGCTCTCCAACACCGCGACCCGTTCGGGGGGCACCGAGCGCAGCAAGGCCAGCGCTCGGTCCACGTCGACCTCGAGGCTCTCCAGGTCCCGCGCGTTCACCCCCACGACCGCGGCGTCGGTCCGGAGCACCTTCTCCAGGTCCTCGTCCGAGTGCGCCTCCACCAGCGCGTCGAGCCCGAGGTCGGCCGCGGCGGCGAGCAGTCCCTTCAGCTCCACCTCGGACATCGCCGCGGCGACGAGGAGCACGGCGTCGGCGCCCTCCGCCCGCGACTGGATCAGCTGGTCGGGATGGATCAGGAAGTCCTTGCGCAGCACGGGGATCGCGGTCGCCATCCGGGCGGCACGGAGATCCGCGAGCGATCCCCCGAAGTGCCTGGGTTCCGTCAGCACGGAGACGGCCGCGGCGCCGGCCCGCTCGTACGCGGCGGCTTGCGCTCCCGGCTCGGCCTCGGCGATGTGACCCGCCGACGGCGATGAGCGCTTCACCTCCGCGATCACGGCAGGCGGATCGGCCTCGCGAAGCGCACGAGCGAACCCACGGGCCGGCGGCATCGACCGGATCCGACCCATCAGCGGCGCGACGGCGATGGGATGCCGGTCCAGATCCCTGCGGACCGAGGAGAGCATGTCGGTGAGGAAGCCCATGGTCGCCAAGTCTAGCGACGCGACCTCAGGCCACCGCGGCGCGGGCGTCCCCGAGGTCCAGTCCCTCGTACAGCGCCCGCCCGACGATCGCCCCCTCGACCATGGGTCCCAGTGCCGCCAGGCGTCGCAGATCGTCCACCCCACGGATGCCGCCCGCCGCGATCACCGGGCACCCCATGGTCGAGCCCATGGTCCGCACTCCTGCCAGATCTGGGCCCTCGAGTCCTCCGACGCGCGCCACGCCCGTGAGGAGGATCCGAGGAACGCGAAGCCCCGCGAGCCAGCCAACCGTATCCCGCAGATCGAGCTCGAGCCGCTCGTCGCCGCGAGGGCGGATGGCCCCACCACGGACCTCGATCCCCACGACCACCGACCCACCAAGATCGGACAGCAGCCGTTCCACGGCCGGCCGGTCGACCAGCGCCTGGGAGCCGAGCACCCCGCGGGCGGCACCCGCCGCGAGGACCTCCTCCACGTCCCCGGCGGAGCCGATGCCGCCGCTCGCCTGGACGCGGACGCCGAGCTCCGAGATCCCGCGAACCAGGTCAAGATCGCGGGGGGACCCGCCGAGCGCGGCGTCGACGTCCACCACGTGGATCCACGACGCGCCGCCCTCGACGAATGCCCGCGCCGCGACCGATGGGTCGCCGTCGAACGCGGGGACCGGTACCGGTCCCTTCACGGTGAGCCGGGCCAGCCGGCCGGCCCAGACGTCCACCGCGGGGATCACCTCGAAGCTCACGGGGACCGAGACTACCGACTCGCGCCCGATCGCCTCAGCGCCCGGGACGGACGGTCGCCGGCGCGACGACGGCGTCGGGCACCGTCACGAGCCCGCTCCTCCGCCCGGCGATCTCGTGCACCCGGGCGGCGTTCGGGCCGAGCAGCCGGCGGAGCTCCGACAACAGTCCCGCCCCCGGCTCCACCCGGTAGCTACCGACGTCGAGCGGCGTCACTCCCTGAGAGGAGATGAACCGGACCTGGACCGGGGTCGCCCCGGGATGCGCACCGAGCAGGCCCTTGAGCTTCGAGATCACCGCACCCGTGCAGCTGGCCGCGGGAAGGTCGACGACCAGGAGGCCCCGGGTCCGCGGGGCCGGGGCGTCGGCACCGAGGTCCGGCTCTCGGATCTCGACCGCCCGAAGCTGCAGCTCGCGGCCCCGCAGGTCGACCCTCCCCTTCACCAGCACGATCGCGTCCGGCTCCACCAGGTGTGGGACCTGCTCGAACACGCTGGGGAACGCCACCACCGAGACGCCCCCCGCCAGGTCCTCGAGCCGGAACAGCGCGTAGGGCTCGCCCTTCTTCGTGTACCGACGGGCCACGGCCGCCACGATCCCGCCGACGGTGACGAGGTCGCCGTCGCCGAGGTTCGCGACGTCGGCCACCTCTATATCGGTCTGCGCTGCAAGGGTGTCCTTCACCCCCAGCAGCGGATGGTCCGTCACGTACTGGCCGAGCATCTCCTTCTCCAGCCGCAGGAGGTGCCGCTGCTCGAACTCCTCGCCCTGGAGCACGGACTCGTCGACATCGGTGGCCGCCTGGTCGCCCCCGCCGAACAGCGAGAACTGCCCGGCGGCCTCGGCCTTGCGCTCGGCCGCGATCGGCGCCGACACCTTCTCGAACGCCGCGGGGCCGTCGGGCTCCCTGCGCATGAGGCCACCACGCGTGTAGCCGAGCGAGTCGAACGCTCCGGCCAGGATCAGGCTCTCGAGCACCTTCTTCGTGAGCACGCCCGGATCGACCTTCCGGCAGAAGTCCGCGAAGCTCCTGAAGTCCCCCTTCGCCCGGCGGGCCTCGATGATCTGCGCCACCGCACCTGCCCCGACGTTCCGGACCGCCGAGAGGCCGTACCGGATGGTGGGCTCGCCGCTCTGCACCGGAGCGAAGTCCAGTTCCGATTCGTTCACGTCGGGCGGCAGCACCTCGATGCCCATCAGCCGGCACGCGTTCAGGTAGAAGGGCTTCTTGTCCTTGTCATCCTTCACGCTCGTCAGGACGGCCGACATGTACTCGACCGGGTGATGGTGCTTCAGGTAGGCCGTCTGGTACGCGACGTACGCGTAGGCGCAGGCGTGGGACGCGTTGAACCCGTAGTCGGCGAACGGCGTGATGAGCTCGAAGATGTCCTCGGCCAGCCGCTGCTGGTAGGCGCGGTCCACGCACCGCTGGACGAACTTCTCGCGGTGGGGCATGAGCAGCTCGCGGATCTTCTTGCCCATGGCCTTGCGGAGCGTGTCGGCCTCGCCCATCGAGTAGCCGGCCATGCGGACCGCGATCTGCATGACCTGCTCCTGGTAGACGATGATGCCGTACGTCTGCTCGAGGATGTCCTGCAGATCCGGGTGCGGATACGCGACCGGCTTCCGGCCGTGCTTGCGCTCCGCGTACTCGGTGTGCATGCCCTGGTTGAGCGGCCCCGGCCGGTACAGGGCGACGAGAGCCATCAGATCCTCGAACCGGTCCGGCGCCAGCAGCTTGATGAGCGACCGCATGCCGGGGCTCTCCATCTGGAACACGCCGGTCGTGTCCCCCGCCTGCAGCATGTGGTACGCGCCCCCGTCGTCCAGGGGGATGTGGTCGATGTCGAGCTCGATCCCTTTGCGGCGAAGGAGCGCCAACGTGTCCTCGATCACCGACAGGTTCCGAAGCCCCAGGAAGTCCATCTTCAGCAGGCCGAGCTTCTCCACGCCGTGCATGTCGAACTGCGTGACGATCCGCCGTGAGTCGTCACGGGAGTCCTTCGACAGCTTCAGCGGCAGGTAGTTGACGAGCGGTGCGTCGCCGATCACCACGCCGGCCGCGTGGACGGAGTCCTCGCGTCGCAGGCCTTCGAGCGCTTGCGCGGTATCGATGATCTCCTTCGCCTCGGGCTCGGCCTCGTAGGCGGCCCGGAGCTCGGGGGACAGCTCCAGCGCCTGCTCGATCGGGTACTCGCGCCCCAGGACGGCCGGCGGGTACATCTTGCAGTAGCGGTCGCCGGTGGATGCGGGGAAGCCCAGCACGCGGGCCGCGTCCCGGATGCCCTGCTTGCCCTTGATCGTCTGGAACGTGACGATCTGCGCGACGTGGTCGGAGCCGTACTTCTGGGCCACGTAGCGGATCACCTCGTCCCGGCGGCGCTCGTCGAAATCCATGTCGATGTCCGGCATCTGCTTGCGTTCCGGGTTCAGGAACCGCTCGAAGATGAGGCCGTAGCGCAACGGGTCGAGGTCCGTGATGCGCAGTGCGTACGAGACGACCGAGCCGGCCGCCGAGCCGCGGCCCGGTCCGACCCGGATGCCGTTGTCCCTCGCGTAGCGGATCAGGTCCCAGACGACGAGGAAGTAGCCGGCGAAGCCCATGCTGGTGATGATCGACAGCTCGTGCTGGATCCGGTCGCTGATCTCCGGAGTCAGCTCTCCGTAGCGCTCGCGGGCGCCCTCGTCGACGAGCCGGTTGAGGTGGTCCTCGAGCCGCATGCCGGCGGGCGGCTCGAACCTCGGCAGGTGGAACCGCTGGTCGGGCGGAGCCGCGTCGCCGTACACGAGCTGCAGCTCGCACATGTCGGCGATCAGGAGCGTGTTGTCGCACGCCTCGGGCAGCTCGCGGAAGACCCCTCGCATCTCCTCGGGCGACTTCAGGTAGAACTCGTCGCTATCGAACCTCAGGCGGTTCGTGTCCGTCTGGACCTTCTGCTGCTGGATGCAGAGCAGCACGTCGTGCGGCTTCGCGTCCCGCCGGAACGTGTAGTGGAGGTCGTTCGTGGCGACCATGGGCAGGCCGGACCGGCGCGCCAGGTCCACCAGCCCGGGCAGGATGGCGCGCTGGTCCGCCAGGCCGTGATCCTGCAGCTCCACGAAGAAGTTGCCCTCGCCGAAGATCTCCCGGTACGTGGAGGCCACCTCGGCGGCCCGATCCCGCTGTCCGGACAGCAGGAGCTGGGAGACCTCGGAGGCCAGGCACCCGGAGAGCCCGATCAGACCTTCGGCGCGCTCTGCGAGCAGCTCCTTGTCGACCCGGGGCCGGTGGTAGAAGCCCTCCAGGTGCGCGTCCGTGACGAGCTTCAGCAGGTTCCGGTATCCGGTCTCGTTCCTGGCGAGCACCGTGAGGTGCCGGTACTTCTCCTCGCTCTCGCCGGGCGCTCGCTCGAACCGTGAGCCGGGCGCCACGTAGGCCTCGACGCCGATGATCGGCTTCACCCCGGCCGCCAGACCGGCCTCGTAGAAGTCCAGCGCCCCGAACATCGCACCGTGGTCGGTGACGGCCAGGGCCGGCATCTCCAGCTCCCTGGCCGTCTTGAACAGCGTGGCGATCCGCGACGCGCCGTCCAGCAGCGAGTACTCGGTGTGCGTGTGCAGATGGACGAAGCTCTTACCGTTCAACGGGCCCTCGTCGCTCCCGGAAAGGCTCCGCAGGTGCCCCGTCCCCCCGGCGTGTGGAGAACCTGTGGAAAAGTTACATACTTGTGATTCCGCAGGACCCGAGGATAGACTGGCCCGTCACCGGAGGCAACCGGCGAGGTCACGGAGCGGTTCCCATGCGCCTTTCGTACTCGAGCGTCAACACGTACGAAACCTGCCCCGCCAAGTTCAAGTTCCAGTACGAGGACCGGCTGCCCTCGGCGCCCTCGCCCGCCCTGTCGTTCGGGGACTCGCTGCACCGGGCACTCCACCGTTTCCACAACCGCCCCGTCCCGGTCGCTCCGCCGCTGGAGGAGCTGCACGAGATCCTCGATGCCGTGTGGGTGAGCGACGGCTTCGCCGACGACTCCGAGGACCGGATGTACCGCGAGCACGGCCGTCAGGTCATGACGCAGTACCACCGTGAGAACGCCTCCCACTATCGCATCCCCGCTGCGCTCGAGTTCCGGTTCACGATCGAGGTCGAGGGCGTGCAGCTGTCGGGGGTGATCGACCGCATGGACCGGATCCCGGGCGGTGGCTACGAGATCATCGACTACAAGACGAACCGGCGACTGCCACCACAGGCGGCCATCGATCGCGACCTGCAGCTGTCCATCTACCACCTGGCCGCTCGGGAGGTCTGGGGCATCGAGCCGGAGCGGCTCACGCTCTACTACCTCCTGCCCGGCCAGCGGATGTCCACCGCCCGGACCGAGCGCGACGTCGACGAACTGCGCCGGCGGATCGGGGTGGTGGCCGAGCGGATCGCGGCGGGCAAGTTCGAGCCGCGCCAGAACCCGCTCTGCGACTGGTGCGACTACCAACGCCTGTGCCCGGTGTTCCGGCACAAGCACGAGAAGGAGCAGGGCGACCCGGCGCCGCGCATGACCCAGATCGTCGACGAATGGGTCGCGTTGAAGCGGCGAGGGCGCGAGGTCTACCGGCGCCTGGACGAGCTTGCCGGCGACATCCACGCGTTCTGCGAGGAGCACGGATACCGGCGGCTGTTCGGGTCCGACGGTGCGGCCATCGACAGGCGCCCACAGCACGTGACGGCGCCCGACGAGGGACGCCTCCGGCAGATCCTCGAGCCGCTCGGCCTGTGGGAACGGATCCTCTCGGTCGACCCCCAGAAGCTGAACGATCTCATCGAATCGCGAACGCTTCCCCCGGACGTGGAGGACGCGGTGCTGGCCTCTCGGGAAGAGGTCCGGACCCAGCACGCCCTCTACCTGAAGGACGGCGCGAAGGCTCGCCGCTAGGCCAGGGCCCGGCGGGTCAGCCCTCCCTCCCGACCCGCCGCAGGGCCTCCGACAGATCCGGGGGCAGCGGATCGTCCATCTCGAGCCGTTCACGGGTCACCGGATGATCGAAGGCCAGCCGGTGGGAATGCAGGAACGGTCGCGACAGGCCGAGCCGGGTGGCGTCATCGCCACCCCCACCGTACTGGCGGTCCCCCAGGATCGGATGGCCCACGGCGGCCAGGTGCACGCGGATCTGATGGGTCCGGCCGGTTCGGGGAGCCGCCTCCAGGAGCGTGGCCCGCTCGAACCGCTCGAGGACCTCGAACCGCGTCTGGGCCTGCTTCCCGGCCGTGCCCCGCACGCGGATGCGCGCGCCCGCGCGCCCCAGTGGGGCATCCACCTCGAACCGGTCGTGCTCCATGGTCCCGCGCACGAGGGCCAGGTATCGGCGGTCGATCTCGTGGCGGCGGAGCATCGACGCGAGGCCGGCCATCGCCTCCTCGTCGCAGGCCACGATCATCAGGCCCGACGTCCCGGCGTCGAGCCGGTGCACGATGCCGGGCCGGAGCGGGTCCCCGGTGTCCGCCAAGGGAACGCCCATCCCGAGCAGCCGGTTCACGAGCGTTCCGGTGCGCCGGTTGGCCGTGGGGTGGGTGGGGAGTCCCGCCGGCTTGCTGACGACCAACAGGTGCCGGTCGCGGTGACGGATCTCGACGGCCGGACCTTGCGGCTGGAGCGCGTCCATGCCCTCCAGGTCGAGCCGGAGCCGCTCTCCCCCGATCAGGCGGAACGACTTCGGGCGGATCCGCCCGTCCACCGTGACCCGTCCGGCCGCGATGGCCCGCTGGACCTCCGCCCGGGGCAGATCCACCAGCTGGGCGACCACGGTATCCAGGCGGCCCGGCGCGGCGTCGAACTCCGACCCCACCTCACGCCTCCTCCCCTTCGTTGCGCAGTCCCACCAGCACCAGCAGCAGCGCCCCGATGACGATCGAGCTGTCGGCCAGGTTGAACACCGGCCACACGTGGAAGTCGATGAAGTCGATCACCCGGCCCGAGAGGAAGCCGTCGCCGTTCAGGAGCCGGTCGGTCAAGTTGCCGAGCGCCCCGCCCAGGATCAGTCCCAGCCCGGCCGCCGTGGATGGTCGGGACAGGCGCGCGGAGACGACCAGGATCGCGATCGACACCGCGATGGTCGCAGTGGCGAAGAGCCACGGGGCGCTCTGCCCCAGCCCGAACGCACCTCCCGAGTTCGTCGTGTAGTTGAACCGGAGGACGCCGGGGATCACCGTGACCGGCGGCTGCCCCGCCAGGTCGTGCTCCGCCAAGAGCTTCGAGATGCGGTCCAGCCCGTAGACGGCGACGGCCGTTCCGTACATCCAGGCGGCCAGGCGGCGGGCATCCGTCACGGAGCCGCCTATCTGGGGCGTGCCTGCGCCTGCGCGTCCTTGATGCAGAGGTCCACGTACGGGAGAGCCTTCAAGCGGGCCTTCTCGATGGGCTTGCCGCACCGTGAGCACATCCCGTAGGTGCCCTCGTCCATCCGCGCCAGTGCTCGATCGATCTTGCCGAGGAGGTCCCGGACGTTGTTCTCGATGGACAGGTCTCGCTCGCGCTCGAAGGTGAAGGTGCCGGCATCCGCGTTCTCGTCGTCGAACGACACCTCGCCGGAGATGTCGGACTGCGAGTTGGCGAACGTGGCCTCCTCGATCGCCGTCAGCTGGGCCGCGAGCTGCTGTCGCTCCTCCTGCAGGCGTTCGCGGAGGTCGATCAGCTCCTTCTTCGTGTACGGGGACTTCACGGCCATGGTCGAGGGACGGTAGCACCGCCGGATGCCACCCGACAAACGCGGGTGCTCACGTTGCCGACAGACGCACCTCCACCTCAGCCTGTGAGAGGCCGTCGACCTCGAATGCCTTCGTCCTGGACCGGGCTCCAACACGGAGCCGGACGCGCGAGGGCGCAACCCTGAGTGCCGATGCGAGCGCCCGACGGGCCTCGTCGGTGGCCTTCCCGGCCTCCGGCGCGGCCCGCACCCGTACCACCACCCCGTCCTCGCCGACCTCCACGCGGGTGTCGCGCGAGCCAGGCACGACGTGGACCGTGACCATGGCCATCACGGGGTGTAGCATGCACGCCTACAGGCGATGACGGGAACGAGTAGGAGGGATCCCCTCCGCCAGCGAGCCGGGGACGGTGGAAGCCCGGCGGGACGGCCCCTCCGAACATCCTCCCCGAGCCGCCGCCCCAACGGGGCGCGGGCCACGCGCCCCAAGTAGATGCGGCCGGGTCCGCCCGTGACAGCGGAAGGCTGTGTCGGCAGCCCACGAGCGGTCGAGCCCGTGAGGGCACGGCAAGCGGGGTGGTACCGCGGGGCCAGACGCCTCGTCCCTGCAGGGACGAGGCGTTCGTGTTTGTGAGAGAAGGAGTGGAGGATGGGGCGGTTCGAGTCCGTGGACGTCCGGGTCAGCTTCCCGGAGCTCGAGCGCCGGATCCTCGAGTTCTGGCGCGAGGCCGACGTCTTCCACCGAAGCCTCCGCCAGCGCGAGGGCGCCCCCGAGTGGGTCTTCTACGAGGGACCGCCCACCGCGAACGGCAAGCCCGGCATCCACCACACCGAGTCCCGGACCTTCAAGGATGTCTACCCGCGGTTCAAGACGATGACCGGCCATTCCGTGCCCCGCAAGGCCGGATGGGACTGTCACGGCCTCCCGGTCGAGCTCGAGATCGAGAAGGAGATCGGGACGAAGACGAAACGCGACATCGAGGCCTTCGGCATCGGCGAGTTCAACCGATTGTGCCGGGAGTCGGTGACCCGCTACGTGGACGAGTGGGAGCGCCTCACCGACCGGCTCGGATTCTGGATCGACACCGACGACGCGTACTGGACGATGAACACCGGATACGTGGAGAGCGTCTGGTGGTCGCTGAAGGAGCTGCATCGCAAGGGCCTGCTGTTCGAGGCCGACAAGGTCACCACGTACTGCCCCCGGTGCGGTACCACGTTGTCGGACCACGAGACCGCCCTCGGGTACACGCAGGTGACGGACCCGAGCGTGTTCATCCTGTTCGAGATCGTCGGATCCCCGGTCCCCGAGCTGGTCGGAGCCTCGCTGCTCGGGTGGACCACCACACCCTGGACGCTGATCTCCAACACGGGTATCGGCCTTGCGGCTGACGCAGCCTACGTTGTGGTCGAGCACGAGGGCCGGAGACTCGTGCTCGCCGAGGCTCTCAGGGCGCGAGTGGTGCCCGATGCCCCGGTGATCGGACGCTCGTACACGGGGGCCGCACTCGTCGGCACCCGGTACCGGCCCCTCTACCCGAACGTCGACGGTGCCCACCGCGTGGTCGATGCGGAGTTCGTGTCCCTCGAGGACGGCACCGGCGTGGTGCACATGGCGCCGGCGTTCGGCGCCGAGGACATGGAGATCGGACGCCGGGAGGGCTGGCCGGCGTTCAAGCCGATCGACGGCGAGGGCCGGTTCACGGACGAGGCACCCGATCTCGTCCGTGACCTGTTCTTCAAGGATGCGGACCCCGTCATCACCGAGGACCTCGGCCGGCGGGGCCTGCTCCTGCGTGCGGAGACGATCGAGCACACGTATCCCCTGTGCTGGAGGTGCGGGACGCCGCTCCTCTACTACGCGCGGAGCTCGTGGTACATCCGGACCACGGCAGTGAAGGACCGCCTCCTCGAGGTGAACGAGGAGGTCCATTGGTACCCGGATCACATCAAGCACGGCAGGTACGGGGACTGGCTGGCGAACAACGTCGACTGGGCGCTCTCCCGCGAGCGGTATTGGGGGACGCCGCTGCCGATCTGGCGGTGCCCCAACGGGCACGACACCGCCATCGGATCGCTGACCGAGCTGTCCGAGCGGGCGGGGCGCGACGTGACCGGGATCGACCCGCACCGGCCGGCGATCGACGGCGTCGCGTTCGCCTGCCCCGAGTGCGGTGCGGAATCGAGCCGGCTTCCCGAGGTCATCGACACCTGGTACGACTCCGGTGCGATGCCCTTCGCCCAGTGGGGCTACCATCCCGAACTCGGCCGGGGCAAGGAGATGCTCGACCGGCGGTTCCCCGCCGATTTCATCTCCGAGGCCATCGACCAGACCCGCGGGTGGTTCTACACGCTCATGGCCGAGGGCGTGCTGCACTTCGACTCGATCTGCTATCGGAACGTCGTCTGTCTGGGTCTGATCGTGGACAAGGACGGACGCAAGATGTCGAAGTCCGTCGGCAACGTGATCGACCCCTGGGACGTGCTCGACCGGCAGGGCGCCGACGCGCTCCGCTGGTACCTGCTCACGAGCGGCTCGCCGTGGGCCGAGCGACGCGTCGGGATGGGGATCCTCGACGAGGTCGTGCGCCAGTTCCTGCTCACGCTGTGGAACGTGTATGCCTTCTTCGTCCTGTATGCGAACGCCGGCGGGTTCGACCCCACCGAGCATCGCGTGCCACCCGCCGAGCGCCCGGTCCTGGATCGCTGGGTGCTCTCCCAGCTGGCGCAGACCGTCGCGGAGGCCCGCGAGGGACTGGAGAGCTACGACGCGACGGGGGCCGGCAGGCGGATCGCACGGTTCGTCGACGACCTTTCGAACTGGTACGTGCGCCTGGCCCGTCGCCGCTTCTGGGATCCGGGCGGCCGGATGGGTCCGGACACCGTCGCTGCGTTCCTCACGCTGCACGAGTGCCTGATGACCGTGGCGCAGCTCCTGGCCCCCTTCACGCCGTTCGTGTCGGAGGCGGTCTGGCGCAACCTGGCCGCCGGTCTCGGGGGGGCACCCGACTCGGTGCACCTGTCCGAGTACCCGCACCCCGAGGGGGGCGTGGTGGACCCCTTGCTCGACGATGCCATGCAGACGGCCCGCGAGATCGTGGAGCTCGGGCGGCGGATCCGCACCGAGACGAAGATGCGTGTGCGCCAACCCCTGCTGGAGGCGGTCGTGCATCATCCCGGCGACCGGGAGGCTCTCCGTCCCCTGCTCCGCCTGATCGCCGAGGAGCTCAACGTGAAGGAGGTCGCGTTCGCCGGATCGGCGGAGCAGTTCGGCAGCTGGCGAGCCAAGCCCGACTTCAGGGCCCTGGGGCCGCGCCTGGGCTCGCAGGTGAAGGAGGTCGCCGCCGCGCTCGCCGCCGACGAGGGGATGCTCGCGGCTGCGCTCGCCAGCGGCGAGTCGGTGACGCTCGCCACACCGTCGGGCGACGTGGCCCTGCATCCGTCCGACGTCGAGCTGGTGCAGGAGACCCGGGTCGGCTGGGGACTGGCCACGGAGGGGCGGCTCACCGTGGCTCTGGAGCTGGAGCTGACCGACGAGCTGCGCCGGGAGGGCCTGGCTCGCGAGATCGTGCGGGTGATCCAGGACGCTCGCAAGGCCGCCGGCCTGGACGTGACGGACCGGATCGCCCTCGGCGTCGAGGCCACCGGCGAGCCGGCCGAGGCCCTCCGGGCGCACCGCGAGGCGATCATGGGCGAGACGCTCGCGACATCTCTGGTGGAGGGGCCCGTGGCCGAGGCCGTGCTTCGCGCGGAGGCCGACCTGGATGGATCAGCGGTGGTCGTCACCCTCCGGAGGGCGTGAGCTCCGGGAGATCGCCAGGGCCAGGAACCCGAATGCCCCGAAGCTCGCCACCAGCGAGACGGCGACCGGGCGGAGTCCGCCGATGAGAACGAACACCACCAACGCACCGGCGGCGACCAGCACGAGGACGAACGCCGCCAGGTAGACGAGGACGGTGCTCCGACCACTCGCGCCCTGAGGTCGGCTCAGTCCTCTCCCCAGAACAGCTCACGGAGCGACCGCTGTCGCTCGGGGTCGCTGCGTTCCGCCGGTGCCGCCTCCGCTTCGGTATCCGTCGCCGTGGTGCTCGACACGGGCTCCACCTCGGGCACGGTGATGGGGGGGGACCCGGGCCGCTCCTCGGCAGGCTCTCGCGGCTTGGGAGCCTCGACAGGCTCTCGGGGCTCCTCGACCGGCGCAGGCTGCCCGTCGCGGGCCGCGTGCACCATGCCCCGGACCGACTCCGCATGCTCCTGCACCAGTTTCCCGAGACTCTGGAGGAACTCCCGCTCGCGGCCGAGGAACGGGGCGATGACCGAACGCGTATCGGTGGGACGAGCACCTGCCGATGCGGCCGACGCCGCGAGCTGGTCCGCCTGGGCGCGTGCGTCGGCGACGATGCGCTCGGCCTCTTCGCCGGCGCGAGCGAGGATCTCCTGCGCCTCCCTCGACGCCCGCTCAACGAGGTCCGCCTCGGCCTCCGAGTCGGAGTCGGAAGCCCCCGTCCCCGCCGGCTGTCCCGTCTCCGGCTGTAGACGCAGCCTCCGGATCTCGTCGAGGTACGCTCCGAGCTCCTCGGTCACCTCGTCGAGGAACGCATCCACGTCGCGTTCGTTGTAGCCCCGGAACGCCAGCCGGAATTCCTTGTGCTGCACGTCTTCCGGCGTGAGGCGGGGGGACACCGAACCCCCCGCCGAGCCGGCGTCCTCGAGTGCTTCCTGCTTCTTCTTCCTCATGGATCCCCCCAGGGCCCTAGCAGAGCGCTCTCTGCAGGACGGCTAGGATAACGAAGGCGACGAGGATCGAGAGGTCCAGGCCCATGCCCCCGATGCGAACCGGCGGGATGAGCGCACGCAGCGGCCGAAGGACCGGCTCGGTCACCGCGTCGAGCGCGTCCATGATCACGCGGCCCGGTCCCGCGTAGGGCCGTCGCATCCCCAGTACGAAGGCCCAGGACAGGATCACCTGCGCGAGCAGGATGTAGAAATAGGCTGTCAGCAGCCAGCACACCACGTTGAGAGCGGCGTTCGAGGCGGAGATCATGCGGGCGTCGCCCGTCGCTCAGAACTGATTGTAGAAGTCGCCCCCCGCGATGCGCTCCCGGTCCTCCGCCGACACCTCCATGTTCGCGGGCGTGAGCAGATAGACGCGGTTCGCGACCATCTCGATCTTGCCGTCGAGCCCGTAGACGAGCCCCGAGGCGAAGTCCACCAGACGGCGCGCGATCGTGTCGTCGGTGCTCTGAAGGTTCATGATCACGGGGATCCCGCCCTTGAACCTGTCGGCCACCTCGCGGGCCTCGTTGAAGCGGCGCGGTTCCGACTTGTGGATCGACGACGCCACCCCGGCGCGGGATGCGGGCATCGTTCGGACGATGCCCGCATCCTCCGGCTCCACCCGTACCTCCCGGATGGCCTGCGGCCGCTGGAGCCTCCGAACGGGGGCCGCCTCGGGCTGTGCGGCAACCTCGTCCAGCTCCTCGAACTCGTCGTCCTCGACCAGGCCGAGGTACGTCAGGGTCTTCTTCCACACGCCTGGCATCGCTCCTCCCTACTTCGTCGGTGGCCGCTCGCCGAACAGGGCCGTTCCGATCCGCACCATGGTAGCGCCTTCCTCGATCGCGACCGGGAAATCCATCGACATTCCCATGGACAGCTCTCGGACCGTGGGGTGGCGGGTTGCGAGCTCGTCCCGCATCCCGCGGAGTCGCCGGAAGAACGGTCTCACGTCCTCGGGATCGACCGCGATGGGCGGTATCGTCATCAGGCCCACGAGGTCGATCCCCTCCATCGAGGCGACCTCGTCCGCGAAACCCCCCACGGCCTCGGGAACGACGCCCGTTCGCTCGCCGGTGAAGTCGACCTCGATCAGGGCCGAGAGCCGGCGCCCGCGTCCCGCCGCCCGGCGGGCAAGGCGGCCGACGGCGCTCCCGGGCGCGAGGGTCTGCACCACGTCGGCGAGGTCGGCCACGAGGTGTGCGCTGTGGCTCTGGAGCGTCCCGATGAAGTGCCACCGGGCATCCGGTGCCGCATCGTGTTTGGCTCGCAGTTCCTGCACGTAGTTCTCCCCGAAGTCCTCGATCCCGGCCTCGCGGGCCCACCGGATCGCCTCCGACGGCACGGTCTTGCTCGCGGCGATCAGACGGACCTCCGAGGGATCTCGGCCAGCTCGGTCGCAGGCCACCCAGATCTCCCGGCGTACCCGTTCCGTGCCCGCCATGACGGCGTCGCGGGAGTGTAGCACCATCAGGCATCAGAACTTAACAGGAGTTGCAGCTCGTTCACAGGAGCCACGGCGCGCGGAGACGCACGGCTCCTCATCCCAGGCGCATGCCGATCGCCATGTGTCGGCCCGTGACCCCGTCGCGGCGGTACGAGAAGAACCGTCGCCGCTCGCACGCCGTGCAGGTGCCCGTGTCCCAGGCCCGGCGGATCCCCTCCTCGCGCAGGATCGCCTTCACCGTCCCGACGAGATCGAGGTACGTACGCCCTTTCCTACGCTCGGTCACCGCGCCGGCGCCCGAGCCCGCCGCGACCGCGAGCGCGACGTCCTCCCCCACCTCGTAGTGACAAGGCCCGATGGCGGGACCGATCGCTGCCCGGACCTCCCCCCGCTCTTCGAAGAGCGCGGCCGCCCGCTGCATCACGCCGGACGCCAGGCCGCGCCAACCGGCGTGGACCAGCGCGATCCGTCCCTCGCGCGGGCCCGCCATCACCGCGATCACGCAGTCGGCGCTGAAGGCGCCCACGGGGATCCTCGTGCTCCGCGTGTGGAGGCCGTCCGCGAGGGCGAACGCCTCGGGTGGTCCCCGGTAGCCGTCCTGCATCCTTCCCCTTCCGACCGGCATCAGACGCGTGCCGTGGACGAAGCCGGGGACCGGAAACGCCGTCACGCCGAACGCGTCGGCGACCTTCGCCCTGTTGACGGCCACTGCCTCGGGATCGTCCCCCACTCCGAAGGAGCCGTTCAGCGAGGCGAACGGACCGCCGCTCGCGCCTCCCGTGCGCTCGAGGAAGGCGGCCAGGTACCCCAGCCGCTCCAGGTCCGTCGACACCAGAGCGCGGAGCCCACCGGACACGATCCGTCGCTCGAAACCTCCCACGACCGCAGATGTTGGCAGAGGAACGAAGAAGGAGGCGGGGACCGAGCCAGAGGCGGGGGAAGGACGCCTCTGCATCTCAGCCCCCGCCCCACGATCGCGCCCGAAGGGGCGGGGGTCCTCCGACTAGCTCTTGAGGAAGTCCGGGATGTCGAGGTCCTCCTCGGCGTCGAAGCTCACGGTCTCCGGCGCCGGTTTGAAGATCTCGTCTTCTTCTTCCACGAGGATCGAGGGAACCTGCGCGTTGGGCTCACGCCCGGCCGACACCGGCAGCGGCGTGGGCTCCTCCAGCAGCCGCGAGATCCTGCTCTCGACGTGCGCGGGGCGTTCGGCGAGCTTGTCGAACCCCGCGGCGATGACGGTCACGCGAACCTCCTCGCCGAGCGCGTCGTCCACGACGGCGCCGAAGATGATGTTCGCGTCCGGGTGGGCCACCCGCGTGATGGCGTCGGCGGCCCGGTTCACCTCGTGCAGGGTAAGGTCGGTCGGGCCGGCGATCGACAGCAGCACCCCCCGGGCGCCCTCGATCGAGGACTCCAGCAACGGAGAGCTGATGGCCGACTTCGCCGCTTCCTCGGCGCGGTCCTCGCCCGAGCCCTGCCCGATGCCCATCAGCGCCGAGCCCGCCCCGGTCATCACGGCCTTCACGTCCGCGAAGTCCAGGTTGATGAGGCCCGGGGTGGTGATGAGCGAGGTGATGCCATCCACGCCCTGATACAGGACCTGGTCCGCCATCCGGAACGCGTCCACCATCGGCGTGTGCGGATCCGAGACCTGCAGCAGGCGGTCGTTCGGCACGACGATCAGTGTGTCGACGGCCTTCTTGAGGTCGGTGATCCCGAGGTCGGCCTGGGTCGCGCGCATCCGCCCTTCGAAGCCGAACGGACGGGTCACGACGCCGATCGTGAGCGCGCCCAGGTTCCGGGCGATCTCGGCCAGCACGGGGGCACCGCCGGTCCCTGTGCCGCCCCCCTCCCCCGCGGTGATGAAGACCATGTCGGCACCCTTGAGGATCTCCTCGATCTCGTCCCGATGCTCGTCCGCCGCTTGCCGTCCGACGCCGGGATCCGAGCCGGCGCCCAGCCCTCGAGTCGTCTCCCGCCCGATATCGAGTTTCACTTCAGCGTCAGACATCAACAGGGTCTGCGCATCCGTGTTGACCGCGATGAACTCGACGCCGCGGAGGCCGGACTCGATCATCCGATTCACCGCGTTGACGCCACCGCCGCCGATCCCAACCACTTTGATCACGGCGAGGTAGTTCTGTGGAGTCTCCATCCCGCGACCTCCGCTCCCCGGGCGGCATCGCCCCCCGGTCTACCTGGGGAAACGCCGTATCAGTCTGCCAACCACGCTGCTGCTGGTCGCCCCCTTGTTCAACCTCAACTCGACCTTCATTGTTATATCTACTTCACGTCCAGCTCGTCAACGTACTATCGAACCGCTGGTCCGTCAAGGGATCGCAGCGATCGATTGATCGCGGCGCTGACAATCCCGCGACTCAACCGGCAAAGCTCGCGGCCGGGGCGTGGGGGGCCACCAAGCTCACGGCCCGCAGCGTCGCCGCCTGGCCCCGCGCCCACGACATCACGGCCGCGAGCGTCCGCGCCTTCTCCACGAGCTGCTCGGGCCACCCGTAGTCGACGCTCACCCCTCCCGCAAGGGCGAGACGGACGGTGCCGTCGATGCCGAGGACCACCCGCCGGACCTGCGCCCGGATCCCCGGCGCGAGCGCCCCCAGCACCTTGGCCGGTCCCGACAGTCCCGGGGCCGGTCCTGACAGCGCCGGCCGCGGTGGCACCTCGATCATCGGCAGCCCCGTTCGAGCCGGCGCAACGCCCAAGGTGATGCCGTCCCCCGCGATCAGCAGCGGCCGATTCCGATCCTGGACCACGGCGACGGGAGTGCGCTCCGTGATCTGGATCCGGATGGTGAAAGGAAGATCACGGGTCACGCTCGCTTGCGCCACCCACGGCTCGTCCTCCAGGCGCCTGGCCGCGGCGGCGGTGTCCGCCCACAGTACGTTCGTCCGAACCGACAGACCTGAGAGGTGAACCACGTCGGCGCGCGAGAGGTGCGATGCACCCGACACCTGGATCCGACGGACGTGGAACAGGTTCGAGCGCGACAAGATGCCGAGCGCCACGACGACGAGCAGCGCCGTACCGGTCACCGCCAGCACCAGACGGAGGCCCCGCACTCGCGGTCGCTCCTCAACGAGGGACGAGGTCGAACTCTCCAACGAGATGCACCTCCGGTTCCAGGTGGATGTCGAATCGGGCCGCGACCAGGTCCTGCACCGCGCGGATGACCTGCACGACGTCGGAGGCCCGCGCGTCCTCCGCCGCCACGATGAAGTTGGCGTGCTTCCTCGACACCGACGCGCCCCCTGCCGACAGACCCTTTCCGCCCGCGGCTTCGATGAGCTGGGCTGCGTGGTGTCCCGGCGGGTTCTTGAACACGCTGCCGCAGTTCGGCTCGGCCAGCGGTTGCGTCCGACGGCGCCATTCCCGGACGTCGTCCATGCGGGCGCGGATCGCCGCCGGGTCTCCTGCCTCCAAGCGCAGCGTGATCCCCACGACCACACCGTCGTGAGGGAGCTCCGAGCTCCGGTACCGGAACCCGATGTCCCCAGCGAGGACGGTCCTCGACGCTCCCGCCAGGAGCCTGAAGACCTCCACGTCCACTACGACCTCGGCCATCTCACCGCCGTGGGCGCCTGCGTTCATGCGCACGGCCCCTCCGACGGAGGCGGGGATCGCCACCCCGAACTCGAGCCCGGCAAGACCGTGCGAGAGGGCTACTCCCGCGAGCGCCGGAAGCGGCATCGAGCCCCCGGCCGTGAGCAGGTCGCCATCCCGGGCTGCCCACCGGTAGCCGCGCCCCAGCCGGAGAACGACCCCGGGGAACCCCTCGTCGGACACCAGCAGGTTCGAGCCCTTGCCGACCACCACGAACGGCAGGCGGGCTTCGCGGACGGCCTCGCCCGCCGCCACGAGGTCGCGCTCGGATTCCGGCTCCAGGTAGATCGCCGCCGGTCCGCCGATGCGGAACGTCGTGAGCGGCGCCATCGAGAACCGCGTCCTCACCCGGTCCCCGCAATAGGCTCGGAGGATGGCCTCACCGTGACGGACGGCCTCGTTCACGGCGTCTCCCGCAGCCGATCGAGGATCTCGTCGGTGATCATCGGGATGTCCCCGGCCCCCATCAGGAGGACCAGGTCGCCAGCCCGAACCTCGTGCGCGAGGAACCGGATCACGTCGGCTCGGTGCGGCAGGTACGCGACGCGCTGTCCGGGGGCCGCCGCCGCCAGGGCGTTCACCACCAGCTTCCCGGTGATCCCGGGGATCGGATCTTCGTCGGCGTGGTAGACGTCGGTCACCACGGCCAGGTCCACCCCGGCCAGGCTCTCGCCCAGCTCGCGCCAGAGGGCTCGGGTCCGCGTGTACCGGTGCGGCTGGAAGACGACCAAGAGCCGTTCGTGGTCGCCTCGCGGTGCCGCGGCGAGGGTCGTGGTCACCTCGGTGGGATGGTGAGCGTAGTCGTCGTAGAAGTCCGCGCCGCGCGCCGAGCCTCGGTGCTCCAACCTGCGCTTCACGCCGGCGAACCCAGCGAGGGCCTCGGCCGAGCGGTCGACCGGCACGCCCACCTCCCGTGCCGCGAGCATCGCCGCGGTCGCGTCCAGCAGGTTGTGAACGCCCGGGACCCGAAGCCGGAGGTCCACGGTGCCACCGTCCTCGAGGGTGAGCCTTCCCTCGAAGGACGATCGCACGACCAGACGCACCCGGCTCGCGCCGGACCGCCCGTACGTGACGGCATCGCGACCCGACCGCCGGAGGGCCGCCTGGGCCCCTGGATCGTCGGCGCACACGATCAAGTGCTCGGCTTGCTGCGCGAACAGAGCGAACGCGGCCTCGAGCTCGGGTCGACCCTCGGCGTAGAACGCGTGGTGATCGGCTTCGATGTTCGTGACGATGGCGACCGTGGGATGGAACAGCAGGAAGGACCCGTCGCTCTCGTCGACCTCCACCACGAACAGATCGCTGCCGCCGTGCTTGGCGCCCGATCCGATCTCGTTCAGGTCGCCGCCGATCACGAAGTTCGGATCCAGTCCCTGCCGCTCGAGGATCATCGAGAGCATCGACGTGGTGGTCGTCTTCCCGTGGGTGCCGGACACGGCCAGCGTGCGATGTCCCGCCGCCAAGCCGGCGAGGACCTGGGCCCGCGCCAGCACCCGGAGGCCGCGGCGCCTGGCCTCGGCGAGCTCGACGTTGCGCTCCTGCACGGCCGAGGACACCACGACGGCATCGGGGTCGCCCACCTGATCGGGTCGGTGCCCCACGTACACGGTCGCGCCCATCGCGCGCAGCTCGGCGACCCCGCGGTCCTTGAGGTCGGAGCCCGTCACGACGACACCCCGTGCCAGCAGCATCCGCGCGAGGGTCCGCATCCCGTACCCGCCGATCCCGATGAGATGGGCGGTCCGGATCGGGGCGAGGTCCGGCACGTCGAGCGTGGGGATGCTCCCCGGGGGCGGGACGAACTCGACCTCCTGGCGTTCGGGTCCGGGCTCGGTGGTCATCGGCGGCCCTCCACGACGACCTGCGCCAGCTGCTCCGCCGCATCGGGGCGAGCCCAAGCGCTCGCCCGCGCCCCCATCACCCGCAAGCGTCCCCGGTCCGCCAGGAGCTCGGCGATCCGGGTCGCGAGCAGGTCTCCGGACAACGCGTGGTCCATGATCACGATCCCGGCTCCCGCACGCTGCAGGGCGCGGGCGTTCGCTTCCTGGTGGCGCGCCGTGGCGTGCGGATACGGCACCAGCACGGACGGAAGGCCGCACACGGTGATCTCGGCCGCCGTGGTGGCGCCCGCGCGACACACGACGAGATCGGCCACGGCGTAGGCGAGCTCCATGCGGTCCAGGAACGGGAGGATCCGAACCAGGAGCGGCATGTCGCCGGCGACGTCGCGACGGACCTCCGCGAGGTGCGCGGGACCGGTCAGCAGCACGATCTGTACGTCGTGTCGATCCCGGAGCCGGTGGATCGCGGCGGCCGCTGCTCGGTTCACGTGCAGCGCACCTTGACTCCCGCCGAAGACCACAACGGTCTGCCGATCCTCGTCCAGCCCGAGCTCGGCCCGCGCCTCCTTCGAGAGCGCTTCACGCTCCCCGGCAACGGCGAGCACCTGCTCCCGAACGGGGTTCCCCGTGACCACGGTCCGGGTGCGCCTAGGCAGCAACCGGGCCGCTTCCGCGAACGATAGGGCCACCGCACGAGCCGGGACGGCCAGCGACCGATTCGCCAGGCCGGGGACGGCGTTCTGCTCGTGCAGCACCAGGGGCCGGCGCCCTCGCAGCGCCGCCAGGCCCGCCGGAACGCTCACGTAGCCGCCCATGCCCACCACGACGTCGGCCGCCTCGACGAGCGGCCGGCACTGCTTCACGGACCGGACCGCGGCCCCCGGCGCCCGCAGTGCATCGACGGAGAGCCTGCGCACGAACGGCCGGGCCTCCACGGCATGGAACGGGAAGCCGGCCGCAGGCACCAACCGCGCCTCCTGCCCGCCCTCCGTTCCCACGAAATCCACCTCGGCCCCCTCGGTGACGAGCCGCCGGGCCAACGCCAGCGCCGGGAAGACGTGTCCCGCCGTTCCGCCGCCGGCGATCAGGACCCTCACGCCGCACGCCTCCTCGTCTTCGATACCGCCTTGCGTGCGGCGGCTCGCGCCGGCGCCCGTGCGATGTTCACGAGGATGCCGACCGCGGCCAGCGAAACCACCAGGGACGAACCGCCGTACGAGAGCAGTGGCAGCGGGACCCCGGTGATCGGCAGGAGGCCGGTCACCGCTCCGAGGTTCACCACCGTCTGCAGTCCGAACCAGGACACGATCCCGGCCGCCAGCAGCCGGCCGAACGTGTCCGGCGCCCGGGTCGCGATCCGCACACCGGCGTACACGAGGAGCACGAACGCCGCCAAGACGGCGAGCTCTCCGATCAGGCCGAGCTCCTCGCCGAGGATCGAGAAGATGAAGTCGGTGTGCGCGTTCGGCACGTACATCCATTTCTGACGACTGGCTCCGAGCCCCACCCCCAGCCAGCCCCCGGACCCGAGCGCGATCAGCGACTGCAGGAGCTGGTACCCGGTGTTCCGTGGGTCGGCCTCCGGATGGAGGAAGGCGGTGATCCTGGCCCATTGATACGGCTTCAGCGCCACGATCGCCACGGCGACCATCGCCGCCGCCCCCGTCACGAGATACCGGAGTCGCACGCCCGCCGCGAACAGGAGCAGCAGCAGGGTACCCACGAGGATGATGGTGGTTCCCAGGTCCGGTTGCAGGAACACCAGCGCGCACATCGCCCCGGCCACGGGAAGCAGCGGCAGCGCCACGTGGCCGAGGTCCTCGAGCCGGTTCCACTTCCTCGCCAGGACCGCGGCGGCGAACACCACGAGCGTCAGCTTGGCGATCTCCGAGGGTTGGATCGTCACCGGCCCCAGCGCGATCCACCGCGTGGAGCCGTACGCCGACACGCCGGCGGTCGGATGGAGCAGGACCATCGCCAGCAAGACCACCGTGATGGTGAGGAGCGGGATCGCGAGCCTCCGCCAGACGTGATAGCGCATCCGCGCGGTCAGCAGCAGCGCGCCCGACCCGACGACGGCGTAGGCCGCCTGCCGCTTGAAGAAGAGGAAGCTCGACCCGTACTGCGTGTAGGCGGATACGGAGCTCGCCGAGAGGACCATGACGAGCCCTCCGAGGACCAGGAACGTGGTGGCTCCGAGCAGGGCCACCACGGTGCGCCGGGTGGCGACGTCGGGCCGCGGCCTGGCGGAAACGGCAGCGCGTGGACGGACCACCCGGAGGTGACGCGGCGCGGCCGCGGCCCCCTCAATACGAGCCACGGACCGCCTCCCTCCTCAAGGCCCGAGCGGCTCGCGCGAACCGCTCTCCTCGCTCGGCGTAGTCATGGAACATGTCCCAGCTCGCGCACGCCGGCGCCAGCAGCACCGTCCCCTCCTCCGAGGAGAGCTCGAACGCGGTCCGGACCGCTTCCTCGATCGTGTCGGCCCTTCGCACGGGCACGCTTCCCTCGAACAGAGCCACCAGCTCGGGCCCTGCGTCCCCGATCGCGACGAGTCCTGCGAGGACCGGCGCCGCACCGATCAACGCCGAGAGGTCGGCTCCCTTCGACACGCCCCCGGCGATCAGCACGACGTCCCTCTTCCCCGCCAGCGCGTTCAGGGCAGCGTGCACGTTCGTGGCCTTCGAGTCGTCGAGGAAACCCACACGGCCGATCCGCGCCACCTCCTCGCCCCGATGCGGCAGCGGGCGCATCCGGCGGAGTCCCTCCGCCACGGCCTCGGGAGCCAACCCGAACGACAGAGCCGCCGCCGCGCCCGCGGCGGCGTCCGCCCGGAATCCCGCCGAGCTCTGCCCCGGCCGCCCCAGGGAGACCTCCTCGGCCAGCAGGGCCACGAGCCGGTCGTCGGCGTATCCGACCGCGCCCGGCGCAGGCGACCCGAGCCCGAACCAGACGACCGGGCAGGGCGCGCCCCGGGAGATCCTTGAGGCGGGCTCGTCCTCGGCGTTGCCCACGTGGACGTCGCCTCGGCCCTGGAGCTCGTACACACGGGCCTTCGAGGCTGCGTAGCCCTCCATCGAGCCGTGCCAGTCGATGTGATCGGGGGCGACGTTCAACAGGACCGACACACGCGGATGGACCCAGTGGTGGAAGCGAAGCTGGAAGGACGAGGCCTCCACCGCGAGCGCTTCGTGTCCCTCACGAGCCGCGGTCGAGAAGGGGTGACCGATGTTGCCGCAGGCGACCGCGTCGAGTCCGGCCGCCTGCATCATCGTGGCGACGAGCTTGGTCGTCGTGGACTTGCCGTTCGTCCCGGTGATCGCGACGTAGGGGACCTCGCACAGACGGGCTCCGACGTCGAGCTCGCTCCAGACGGCGATGTCACGCTCGGCCGCCCACGTCAGTACCGCCGCGTGCTCCGGCACCCCCGGGCTCGCCACCACGGCCGTCGCGTCCTCGAGGTGCTCGGGGAGATGACCGCCGACGTGCACCTCCACCCCCATCGCCCGGAACTCGCTCACGCCCTCCACGTCGGATCGCGCCTCGGTGACCCGGACGGATGCGCCCTCCTCGGCCAGCGCGCGCGCCGCGGCTCGCCCCGCGACCCCCAGCCCGACCACCACGACCCGCTCGCCCGCGAACGTACCCGATCCGCTCATCCGGTCCCGCCCCGCGCCAGGAAGTCCGCGTAGAACAAGCCGATGCCGATCGCCACGCACATGCCGGCGATGATCCAGAACCGGACGATCACCGTGAACTCCGGCCACCCCGCCAACTCGAAGTGATGGTGGATCGGGGACATCCGGAAGATCCGGCGCCCGAACCCGCGGAACGCGATGACCTGGAGGATGACCGAGGTCGTCTCCAGCACGAAGAGCCCGCCCAGGATGACGAGAAGGAGTTGCGTGCTGGTCACGATGGAGAGCGCGCCGATCAACCCACCGAGCGCGAGCGATCCGGTGTCGCCCATGAAGATGCGAGCGGGCGCAGCGTTCCACCACAGGAAGCCGGCGACCGCACCGACCGCCCCACCGGCCACGATCGCGACGTCGAGGGAAGCGTTCACACCCACGCGGTAGCAGGCGTCGATGAGCTCGAGCCCGCACGCATGGCGATACTGCCAGAAAGAGATGTAGACGTACGCCGACAGCACCAGGATCGACGACCCCGATGCCAGGCCGTCGAGCCCGTCGGTGAGGTTCACGGAGTTCGCCCCTCCCGCCAGGATCACGAAGACCCAGAGGTAGAACACCACCCCGAGATGCAGGCCGGTCTCGCGCAGGAAGGCCAAGTCCGTCGGCACGTGCGCGGCTTTCACAGCGATGAGACCGAATGCCAGCGCCACGACGGCCTGCCCGAGGATCTTCGCCGTCTTCGACAGACCGAGCGATCGGCGGTGTCGCACCTTGACGAGGTCGTCGACGAAGCCGACCAGGCCCAGGCCCACGGTGGCGACCAGGACCGCGAGGCCCGCGGCAGTGATCGTGCCGAACACGGATCGGGTTGCGAGGTAGGCGGCAAGGATCCCCACGACGATCACCGTCCCGCCCATGGTGGGCGTCCCCATCTTCTCCAGGTGGGTACGGGGACCGTCCTCACGGATGTGCTGGCCCCACCCCCACAGCCGGAACAGGCGGATCGCCACCGGCGTGCCCAGCAGCGTCACCGCCATCCCCACGGCCGCGGCGAGCAGGATCGCCCTCACCGCAGCGCCTCCGCCACTCGCTCCAGGCCCGCGACGCGGGATCCCTTGATGAGCACGACGTCGCCCCGGCGTGCCCACGTCCGAAGATCCGCCACCGCGTCATCCGGCCCTTCGTAGCTCGCCACGTCCTCGGGACGCTGGCCCTCGCGGACGGCAGCACGCGCGATCCACCGTGCCTGTTCCCCAACCGTGATCAACCGGTCGACCCCGAGGCGCACCACGAGCTCACCGAGTCGCTCGTGCTCGGCGAGGGCGATCGGGCCGAGCTCGGCCATATGGCCCAGCACGGCGACGAGCCGTCCCTCCCGCGCCATCCACCGGGCTGCGCGGAGCCCGGCGGCCATGGACTCGGGATTCGCGTTGTACGCGTCGTTCACGACTCGGACCCCGTCGAGTCCTATGAAGGTCTCCATCCGCCACCGCGAGATCCGCGCTCCCTTCAGGCCCGCGGCGCACTCGGCCGTCGACAGCCCAAGCGCCGTCCCGCATGCCGCCGCAGCGAGCGCGTTGGACACCATGTGGGCGCCGGGCACCCCCAGCTCGACGGGCTCACGCTCTCCGACGGTCGCGAGCACGAACTCCGGGCATCCGGCATCGTTCAGGCGGATCTCCTCCGCACGCACGTCCGCGTCGTGGGACTCGCCGAACGTCAAGACCCGCGCCCGAGCCCGCGCCCGGGCCCCCAGTCGGCGGACCACCGGGTCGTCGGCGTTCACGATCGCGATGCCGTCGTCGTGCAGGGCATCGAGGGGCTCTGCGGATGCCTCCACGATCGCCTCCCACGACCCGAAGATCCCCATGTGGGCCACGCCGACGTTCGTGATCACCACGATGCGCGGCCGGGCGATCCGACAGAGCAGGGCGACGTCGCCGGCGCGGCGGGCTCCCATCTCGGCCACCAGGACCTCGGTGTGGTCCGGCGCCCCGAGCAGGGTCAGGGGCAGCCCGATCTCGTTGTTGAACGACGCCGGACTCGCATGCGTGCGGAACCGCGTGGCCAGGACCGACGCCGCCAGGTCCTTCGTAGCCGTCTTGCCGTTCGCCCCGGTGATGCCCACGACCGTGGGGTCCTCCATCCGCGCCCGCTCGTCGGCCGCGAGGTCCATGAGGGCGCGCACCGTATCGCCGACCTCGACCAGCGGTGCCTCGCCCGCGAGGGTGCGGGCCACGACGGCACCGCCCGCGCCGCGGCCGAGCGCGTCGTCCACGAAATCGTGCCCATCCGCGTGCTCACCGGGGAGCGCGAAGAACAGGGCGCCCGGCAGCACCTCGCGACTGTCCACGACGGCCGAGGTCACCTCGCGGTCCACCCCCCGCAACATCCCTCCGGTCGCGCGTGCCACATCGGAGAGGCGTCGGGGCCTCATCGCGCCTGCCCCAGCCGCCGGAGCTCCTCTGCCGCCACGAGCCGGTCGTCGAACGGGACCGTTCGGTCGGCGAGCTCCTGGTAAGCCTCGTGCCCCTTGCCGGCGATGACCACCACGTCACCGGTGTGCGCGCGTTCCACGGCCAGCCGGATCGCCGCCCGGCGATCCGGCTCGATCACGTACCGGCCGCCGCCCCCCCTCGCTCCGCGCTCGACGTCGCGGATGATCGCGAGCGGATCCTCGCTCCGAGGGTTGTCGCTGGTGACGACCGTGAGATCCGCGAGCGAGGTGGCCACCTTGCCCATCAACGGCCGCTTGCCACGGTCCCGGTCCCCTCCGCATCCGAACACGACGATGAGCCGGCCGGATGCGAGCGGGCGGGCTGCGCGCAACACGTTCTCCACGCTGTCGGGGGTGTGTGCGTAGTCCACCATCACGAGGAACTCCTGTCCCTCCTCGACGGCCTCCACCCTGCCGGGTACGCCTCGCGCCCGCTGGATCCCTTGGGCTGCAACGTCATCGTGGATACCCAGCGAACGCGAGGCGGCGATCGCCGCCAGGCAGTTCTCCACGTTGAACAGACCTCGAAGGGGCGAGCCGATGGTTCGTCCAGCCAGCCGGAAGGAGATGCCGCGCGCCGTCGTCTCCACGTCCGTGGCCCGGACGTCGGCACCCAGGCCGATGCCGTAGGTCACGGTGGGCAGACCGGAACCGAGCAGCCGGCGTCCCTCGGCGCTGTCGAGATTCACCACCGCGCGATCCGAGAAGGCAGGCGTGAACAGCCGGGCCTTGGCCAGGAAGTACTCCTCCATCGAGGCGTGGTAGTCGAGATGGTCCTGCGTGAGGTTCGTGAACACGGCCACGTCGTAGCGCACCCCATCCACACGATGCTGGTCCAGGCCGTGGGAGGACACCTCCATCGCCACCGCAGTGACGCCCCGTTCGGCCATCCGCCACAGCAGGCGGTGGAGGTCCGGCGCCTCCGGGGTGGTCCGGGGGAAGGGCACGGGCTCGCCGTCGATCCGGACCCCGGTCGTTCCCACGACGCCGGGGACGAGCCCCGCGGTCCTGAACACCGACTCCAGGAGGTACGTGGTGGTCGTCTTGCCGTTCGTGCCCGTGACGCCGACCATGGTCATCCCGTCGGCGGGGCGTCCGAAGAACTCGGCGGAGACGGGCCCCATCGCCTCTCGCACCGAGCCCACGAGCACCTGGGCGGCATCCACCTCGAGCGGCCGCTCCGCGACCACCGCCACCGCCCCCCGAGCAACGGCCTCCGACGCGAAGTCGTGCCCGTCGGCCCTGGAACCCCGGATGCAGAAGAACAGGCTCCCCGGCTCGACGTCCTGGGACCGGTACGCGAGCGCCGTCACGACCGTCGCCGGGTCGCCCCGCAGCTCGGCCCGCGGGAGCGATGCGACGAGGCCGGACAGCGGTCGTGCGAGGGGGGTGGTCGGGGCCAAGTCGCCTGAGCTTATCGTTCCGGCCTGCCCTCGCCCCCCAGACCCGACGCTCATGGGACCGGGAGTGCGTGCGGCGGGAGCGGCACCGGTATCCCGGGCGAGATCCCCATGCGCTCGATCGCGTACCGGGCCACCTGCTGGAAGAGTGGAGCGGCCGCGACGCCACCGTAGACCGTGGCCGGCCTGTCGATGATCGCGGCGATCACGACCTGCGGGTCGGACGCAGGCAGGAATCCCATGAACGAGGCGATCCAACGATCCGTGTAATACCCCCCCGACGGGTTCGGGATCCTCGCCGTTCCCGTCTTGCCCGCCACCTGGTACCCGGGGATCTGCGCTGCCGTCCCCGTTCCCGCGTCGACGGTGTAGGCGAGCACCCGCGTCACGAAGCTCGCCGTCCGGGTCGACACCACCCGGCGGGTCGTCGACGGCGCGACCGGATGGAACGTACCGGCGGCGTCGACCGCACCCCGGACCAGGCGAGGGCGAACCCACACGCCACCGTTCGCGATCGTCGAGTAGACGGCGGCCATCTGCAGGGGGGTGACGGCGATGCCCTGCCCGTACGCCATCGTGGCCAGGCTCGTGTCTGTCCATCGGGAAAGGGGGAGCACCGAGCCGGACGACTCGCCCGGGAACCCGACGCCGGTCGGCCGGCCCAGCCCGAACCTGGCCAGATAGGCGGCCATGTGCTGCTCTCCGAGCCGCCGGGCGACCTCCACCGCACCGATGTTGCTGGACTGGGCGACGATGTCGCCGAGCGTCATCCTCTGTACGGGGTGGGGATGAGAATCGTGGATCGTGTAATCCCCCACCCGCATGGTCCACGGGACGCTGAACCGCTGATCGAGCGCCACGGCGTGCTCCTGAAGGGCGGCCGAGGCGGTCACGATCTTGTTCACCGAGCCCGGCTCGTAGGAGTCCGTGATGGCGCGGGCTCTCCAGGCGGCATCCTTCGCGTCGGCCGGGGCATTCGGGTCGAACCACGGGTAGGTGGCCATGGCGTAGACGTCTCCGGTGTGCGGGTTCATCACCACGACCGTCCCGCCGGCCGCATGGTTCGCGTTCACCGACTCCTCGAGGGCCGCCTGCACCTGATATTGGAAGTCGCGGTCGATCGTGAGGACCAGATCCGATCCCGGTACCGGCGCGCGCTCGAGATCCACCCCGCCCGCGATCGGCTGGCCGTTCGGATCGATCTCCTGGGTCCGCTCCCCGGCCGTCCCCGCCAGCTCATCCTGATACTGGAGCTCGAGTCCCGCGATCCCGGTACCGTCGATGTTCACGAACCCGAGCAGCTGCGCGGCGAGGGGGCCTGCAGGGTACGAGCGCTTCGTGGCGGGAAGGAAGCCCACGCCCGCAAGGTGGAGATCCTCCAGCCGCTGGGCCGTCTGCAGATCGACCTGGCGGGCGACCCAGGAGAACGTCGTCCCCGACGTCAGCCGCCCGGCGACGTCAGACATGCTCAACCCGAGGATCGGTGCGATCTGCGCCGCCTCACCCCATGGGTCCTCGACGTAGCGAGGATCGGCGTAGACGTCGCGAGCGGGCACCGAGATCGCCAAGGGCTCCCCCGAGCGGTCGAGGATCTGCCCCCGGGTGGCCGGAAGGCTGACCGTCTGCAGCCGCTGGTCCAGCGCCTTCGTCTGGTACGCGTCCGCCTGGCTGACCTGCAGCACCGCGAGTCGAACCACGATGGCCCCGAACGCGAGGATCAACGAGGCGAACAGGGCCACGAGGCGGCGCATCGGTGGTCGCCTCACGGGTCGCCTCCCAGGACCGGCTTCAAGGATTCCTCCTGGCGTGCCAAGGGGTCCGCATCCCCGGCCGGAGCCGCCGCCGGTCCCGTGTTCGGCACGTGGAGGTATCGGATGTCGTCGGGGAGACGCATACCGTGGCGACGGGCCCAAGCGGCGATCCGGCCGGGGGCGGACAGCTTCGCGTGCTCGGTCGTGAGCTCCAGGTTCTGCTGGGACAAGCCCTGGATCCGTTGCTGCAGGTCGTCCACGCGGAAGGAGCTCTGGGCGAGCAGTGCATTCAGGGTGACGAGGCCGAGGACGGGCATCCCCAGCACGACGGCACACAGGACGAGGAACCCCACCGTGCCGCGGCGCGCCCGGCCTGGAACGGCCGACCGCGGACGAGCGGGTGGCGAGGACCCCGGGAACGGTTCGGATCGCGGCGTGGGCTGGGGGCGGGACGGGCGCCGCTCCGGTTCCGGCGCCGGAACGAGCCGGTCCCGCACCGCCCGTTCCCCACGCTCGTGCGCAGCGACCTTCCTGGCGGGAGTGCTCACGCCGCGACCTTCGTCCGCTCCGCCGCGCGCAGACGCGCGCTGCGTGCGCGAGGGTTGCGGGCCACCTCCGTGGCCTGCGGGCGGAGCGGTTTCTTCGTGAGCACGTCGAGCATGTCATCCTGCGCGAACGTGCGCTTCACCACGCGGTCCTCCAGCGAGTGGTACGCGATCACGACCACGCGGCCACCGGGAGCGAGGACGCCCGCCGCCCGAGGCAGGGAGGCGGCGAGCTCCTCGAGCTCCCGGTTGACCGCGATGCGGAGCGCCTGGAACGTCCGACGAGCGGGGTGGGGGCCGCCCCGCCGCCCTCCAGCGGCGCCCGCGACCACACGGGCCAGCTCCTCCGTGGTCCGGATCGGCGCGCGGGCGCGTGCGCGCACGATGGCCGCCGCCACCCGCCTGGCCCGCCGTTCTTCTCCGTACTCGAAAAGGATCTGCGACAGCTCGGACTCGGAAGCGGTGTTCACGATCTCCATCGCGCTCTCGGTGCCGGCCTCGCCCGGGCCGCCCATCCGCATGTCGAGCGGGCCGGGCCGGCGGAAGCTGAACCCGCGGTCGCCCTGCTCCAACTGCATCGACGACACGCCGAGGTCGTAGAGGACGCCGTCCAGGCCGTCCGGCAGCGGAGCGTCCGAGAACCGCGACCGCACCGCCTGGAACCGATCCCCGAAGCCTCGGAGCCGCTCGCCCGCGAGCCGAAGGGCCTCGGGGTCCCGGTCCACGCCGACGAGCCGACGGACCCCGGACTCGAGCAGCGCGGCGGCGTGGCCGCCCGCACCGAGCGTCATGTCGACCACGGTTCCCATGCCCCCGAGGAATCGGAGCACCTCGTCCACCATGACGGGCTCGTGCGCGGGCCGCGACCCACCATCCTGCATCGGCGAACCCCGCGCCTCATCCGAGGGCGCGCATGGCGAGCAGCCCGAGGCCGACGTACGTCGCCATCGTGACCGCGGACAGCAGGATCAACGAAAGGCTCTGGCGAACCTCCCGGGACAATCCACCATTCATCGTCTGCCTCCGATGTCCAGCGTCCCCGCCTGGTAGGCGCCCCCGTGGGACTGCTCGTAGCGTTCGTGCGCCTCGCGATCCCAGATCTCCATCCGGTCGAACACCCCGAGCACGACGGCCTCCTTCCTGATGCCCACCTCGGCCCGGAGGCGTTGCGGGATCAGCAGGCGGCCCTGGGAGTCGAGTTCGATGGCCTCGGCCTTCCCGAAGAACATTCGGGCGTACGCCCTGCCCTCGGCGTCGGAGAGGGGGAGGTCCCGGACCTCTCGACTCCGCTCCTCCCACTCGGCCCTGGGGAAGCAGAAGAGGCAGCCATCCTGCCCGAGCGTGAGCACCGCGCCGTCGGCGAAGGCCTCACGGAACCTGCCGGGCAGGCTGATCCGCCCCTTCGGGTCGAGCTGATAGCTGTGCGTGCCGAGCAGTTCGGCCACGCGTCCTCCCCTTTTCCTCCACTGCGTTCCACTCTTATCCCACCCACACTCCACCAAGTCAAGCTGCGCAGGTAAAGAAGGGTCAATGGATGTGAAGATCAGTTAGGAACAGAGGTGTCGATGGGTCACGCGGGAGCGCTGATGCGCCCGAGCGCCCAAGCGCCCGAGCGAATCAGATCAGGAAAGGCTCCCACTCGGGCTCCAAGCGCCCGAGCGAGAGACGGAATCCATCTGCCGGTGCGGTGGGGCGCCGAGCCAAGCGTAGGCCGGTGTCCTCTGGGCGGCGGTTCTCCTTCCGCGAGTTGCACCGGCGGCAAGCGGCCACGACGTTGTCCCAGGTATGGGAGCCGCCTTTGGACCTCGGCACCACGTGGTCCAGGTTCTCCGCGGGTGCCCCGCAGTACTGGCAGGTCCACCCATCGCGCGCGAAGACGGCCCTGCGGGTGAGCGGAGCCTCAGCTCGGTACGGGATCTTGACGAAGTACCGGAGCCGGACCACCGAAGGAGCCTCGAGCTCGATCCGCTCCGCGTGGAACACCATACCGTTCGAGACCAGCACCTCTGCCTTGTCCTTCAGGACGAGGACCACCGCGCGCCGTGCAGTCACCACTGCCAGCGGTTGGTGCGACACGTTCAGTACGAGAGCTCGTCCCATGGCCAGGGTTGAAGCGAGTATAGCGAGCGGCCTCGGCGGACCTGCCCGAGGTCCTTGCATCCGACGAATCCCAGGGTTGTAATCCTGCACGAAGGCGGCGGGTGACCGTCTCCGAGATCGGGACGCCTGGAGTAGCGAAAAAGGGGCCGCGCGGGGCGTCCGGCAACTCGGATGCGGAGCTCGCCGCCTTCGTCGTACGACCACCCACGGTTCACGCGCCTGCGTGGACGCGCCGGACCCGAGGGCACCACGCCCCGGCCACCCACGTCTGATCGAGATGGACCATGGTGGCCACGGCGCCTGCGAACAGGGCAGGAAGCCGAAAGGAACCGGAGGACGGCAGGATACGTACTCCCGGTAAGATGGATTTCCGGGCCGGGGAGGTGGTCGTGGAGACTCGGGAGACCTCGCAGGACTGGCAGCGCTTCGCCGAACGCTTCCATCAGATCGAGACGAACGTCGAGAAGGTCGTTCAGGGCAAGCACCGGGAGATCCGGTTGGCCCTCGGAACCCTCGTCGCCGAGGGGCACGCCCTCATCGAGGACGTCCCCGGCGTGGGCAAGACGATGCTGGCCAAGGCGATCGCCCGTTCGATCGACTGCTCCTTCCGCCGGATCCAGTTCACCCCCGACCTGCTGCCCACGGACATCACCGGCGTGAACGTCTTCAACCAGGAGCGCGGTGACTTCGAGTTCAAGCCGGGCGCGATCTTCGCCAACATCGTGCTCGGTGACGAGATCAACCGGGCCAGCCCCAAGACGCAATCGGCGCTGCTCGAATGCATGGAGGAGCGCCAGGTCACGATCGACACCGAGACGTACCAGCTCGGCCAGCCGTTCATGGTGATCGCCACCCAGAACCCGATCGAGCACGAAGGAACCTATCCGCTCCCCGAGGCGCAGCTCGACCGGTTCATGATGCGGATCGCGATCGGCTACCCCTCGACGGAGGTGGAGGCCGAGATCCTCGCGACGCACGGCGTGCGGTCCACGCTCACGGACATCGGGCCGGTCACCGATGCGCTCGGGGTGCGCGACATGATCGAGCAGGCACGACGGGTGCACGTCTCGCCACCCGTTCGCCGGTACATCGTCGACCTCGCCGAAGCCACCCGGAACCACCCGGACGTGTACCTCGGCGCCAGCCCCAGGGCGTCCATCATGCTCCTGCGGGCCTCGCGGGCCATCGCGGCCGCCGAGGAACGCGACTACGTGATCCCCGACGACGTGAAAGGTCTGACTGTGCCGGTGCTGGCCCACCGGGTCATCGTCACCGCCGACGCGGTGATGGGCGGCCGCACCACCGGCGCCATCCTGGAAGAGCTCCTCCAGGAGGTCCCGGTGCCGGTCTCCGGGAAGGCCTGACGTGCCCTCCGGCCGCGGCGTCCTCGTGTTCGTCGCCGGAATCGCCCTGTGGCTCGCCGCTCGCGTGGCCGGTTCCCCGGCCCTGCACATCGTGGCCGTTGGCTTGGTGGTCCTGCCGTTCGCGGCCGCGCTGTTCGCGCGGTGGGGGCGCCAGCGTTTGTCGGTGCGCAGGCGCCTGTCGGATCAGCGGGTCGCACCGGGCCGTCGCGTCACCGTGGAGCTTGAGGTGGAGAACGAAGCGCCCGCCTCGACCTCGTTCCTGCTGCTCGAGGACCATGTGCCCTCGGCCCTGGGCAGGCCCGCACGGCTGGTGGTGGCCGGCGTTCCCCCGAGAGGCAAGCAGCGGGCCTCCTACTCACTGGTCGCGCAGTCGCGGGGACGGTACCTCCTGGGACCCCTCACCATCGACGTGGCCGATCCGTTCGCGCTCACGAGGATGCGTGTCGAGTTCGATCACCGCGACGAGCTGGTGGTCACCCCGGAGATCGAGGAGCTGGAGCGGGGACCCGCCTCCCCCTTCGGGATGACGAGCGGCCTGTCCATGGCCAGGCACCTGTTCCGCACCGGCGCGGAGTTCTACACGATGCGCCAGTATCAGCAGGGGGACGACCTGCGACGGATCCACTGGCCGAGCGTGGCCCGCACGCACCAGCTGATGATCCGGCAGGACGAATCCACCCGCCGATCGACGGCCGTGGTCTTCCTGGACACGCGCGAGTCGGCCGTCGGCCAGATCCATGCCCCCGCCTTCGAGAAGTGCGTCTCGGCGGCGGCGTCGATGGGCGTGCTCCTGGCCCGCTACGGGTTCTCGGTGCGGCTGGCGACGTCCCAGACGCACCCGGTCGCGGTGACCGAGGAGCGGTTGCTGGACACGCTCGCCGGGGTGGCCCACCACTCCTCGAGGGCCCTGTCGGCCGGACTCACCCGGCTACGTTCGGCGGCCGCCGCCGATACGACCCTGATCGTCGTCACAGCGCCGCCACCCCCCACCGAGCTCACCTCGCTGATCCGTGCGGGCTCGGCGTTCGGACCCAAGCTCGCGATCCTCGTCTACCCGGTGGACCCGGACACGTTGCCTCCCGAGCGACAGTCGCAGCTCGAGGGGCGGGCGTCCTCCGCCCGGCTCTCCATGTCCCGGGCCGGATGGGATGTCCTGGTCCTGCCGCCGTCCGGAAGGTTGCGTGAGGTATGGCAGCGAAGCAGGAACTCGCTTCCCGCGCTCAGCGGCTGACCTCGCTCGGAGCCATCGCGCTCCTGGCGCTGGCCACGTCGGTCGCGTTCGGCCGCGTCTACGCGGGTCACACGGCGATCTGGAAGCTCCTGGCCGCCGCGGCGGTCTCGCTCGCGGTCGCCGCGCTCTTCGAGCGTCGGAGCCTCCTGCTCGCCACGCTCGCGAGCGCGGTCTTGCTGGTCGCGGCGATCGGGCTCCTGATCTTCCCCAAGACCACGTGGTACGGCTTGCCCCTGGGCGAGACCCTGTCGGCGATCCGGGCCGCTCTCGGCAGGGTGGGCGAGCAGGCGCGTGTCCAGGTGGCGCCGACGCCTCCCCTCGCACCCCTGATGCTGGCCGGGATGACGGCGGTGTGGACCGCGGTGTTCTCCGCCCACGCGCTTGCCGTCCGGGCGGGAAGCCCGCTCCTGGCCATCCTGCCGCCCGTGGCGCTGGTCGGTTTCGCCGACACGGTGCTCGAGGACGGCGCCCGCCCCGGCTACGCCCTCCTGTTCCTGGGCGCGGCGCTCCTGGTCGTCTTCCTGGACGGCCTCCGCCGGATCCGGCAGTGGGGCCCGATCTGGACCTGGCACGGCCGGGAGCGGGCCGTGACCCGCGCCACCACGTCCGGAGCCCGCAAGGTGGCGCTGGCGGCCGTCACCGTGGCGGCACTCGCCCCGGGCATCCTGCCGGGGTTCCGGTCCGGCGCCCTGGTCGACTTCTCCACGTCGAACGGAGACCGGGTGCGTCTGGATCCCTTCGTGTCGATCAAAGCCCAGCTCCAGGAGCGGACCCCCATCGACCTGTTCAAGGTGACCTCCGTCGACGATCAGGGGGATCCCGTTCCCACCTACTGGCGGCTCTACGCGCTGGACAGGTTCGACGGCGTCACGTGGAGCAGCTCGGATCCCCGGGGCACCCGGGGGCAGGTGATCCAGAGCCCCGCGACCTTCCCCCTGTTCGTCGGGGCCGACGTTCCGACCGTCCAGCAGCGGTACCAGATCCTCACGGACATCCGCGATCCGCGACTGCCCATGGCCTACCCGCCGCAGTCGCTCGAACTCCCCCTCGGGGCCGTCCGGTACAACCAGGACCTGGTCTCCGCGGCCGCCCCCGAGGATCTGGGCGCCGGGCTCGAGTACACGGTCACGTCCCGCCAGCTGCTCCCCGCACCGGACCAGCTGAACCTCGTGGCGTTCGCGTCGCCGTCGGTGTATGGACAGTACGCGACCCTTCCCGGCGCCGTGCCGCCCGAGGTCGGGCAGCTCGCCCGCCAGTGGACCCGGAGCGCGCGAACCCCGTACGAGGCCGTGTACACCATCCAGCAGCACCTCCTGTCGCCACCGTTCACGTACAGCCTGGACGTCAAGCCCCGAGCCGACGCCGGCGCGCTGGTGGACTTCCTGACCAAGACCCACAAGGGCTTCTGCCAGCAGTTCGCGACCACGATGGCCGTGATGGTCCGCGAGCTCGGCCTCCCCGCTCGCGTGGTGGTCGGCTTCCTGCCGGGCAAGCTGTCCGGCGATACGTTCACGGTCTCGACCGAGCAGGCCCACAGCTGGGTCGAAGTGCTCTTCCCCGGGTACGGATGGCTGCCCTTCGACCCCACCCCAGGACGCACGAAGCCGCCGGCGCCCGCGGGCTCCTACCTGAACCCGGTCGCCTCGACGAACGGGGGCGGGGGCACCGGCACCGGGACCGAGAGCGACCTCGGCGGCGGGCAGACCAACACGTGTCAGAGCGGCCTCCCCGGGCAGCTGTGCAAGAGCGATCCGGTCCTGAACGACCCGAGCAGGCCGAGCCGCGGCGGCCCCGGTGACCTCGGCCCGCTCGGCACGGGGCGGTCTCCGGGACCGAGCCCCTACCGCATCCTCCTGTGGGTACTGGCCGTATCGGCGGCGCTCCTCCTCCTGCTCTTCCCCGTGGTCAAGGGCATGTGGAGGCGTTCGATGGTCCGGCGGGTCCGCGACCCCCGCGAGCTCGTCCTGGCGGCCTACCGGGTGTTCGACGGGGAGGCGGCCGATCTGGGGCTGGGGCGGGGCGAGGGCGAGACCCTGGCCGAGCACCGGGATCGCCTGGTGGCGCGGGTGCGCTTCTCGGACGGCCACCTCGAGCGTCTCACGGGCGTCGCGTCCACGGCCGCCTACTCGGGAAAGCCGGTCGACGCGAGCGCTTCCCGCGAGGCCCTGCGGGACGCCCGGGTCGCTATCCGCGATCTCCGCAAGCATGCCGGACCGGTCCGCCGGATCCTCGGGATCTACCGTCCCGGCGTCTGAGCAGCCTGTTCCGCCTCCGGCGCGGGCTCAGCGACCGGTCTGCGCGTGGGCCGCCGCTTCCCGCAGCGCCCGGACGAACCGGTCTCGATCCTCGCGGAACTGCCCGACCTTCGCGTCCAGACCGCTCGCGATCTCGTCGATGGCGACGAAGAACGCGAGCTGCCCATCCTTCAGCGCATCGAGGATCTCACCGCTTCGACGCGCGATCTTGAAGATGCTCTGCCCGTCGGTGATGAGCTTCACCTCGGACAGGTGCCGGTCGAGGGCAGCCCGCTTGTTCAGGTACTCCCATGCCCTCCGGACCCGCTGCAGGGACATGCCCCCGTCCAGGAGGGACTTCACCACCTTCAGCGCCACCAGGTCACGGAATCCGTACATGCGAGGGACCCCGGGACGACCGCCGGTTCCCTGGACCGACGGCCGTACCAACCCGATCTGATCCCAGTAGCGGAGCTGCCGTGGCGTGCATCCGGTGAACCTCGTTGCCTGATGTGCCGTGAACCCCTCCATAGGACGTGCGCCCTCCGACCACCCGTCATACACCAGCACCACGGCGGTCCGCCGACGCGCGAAACAAGCCCGTCACGCGATCGACGTCACGCCCCGAGGGGAAGTGAGCGTTGTTGTACTGCGGGACCGGGCGCCTGGCAAGCGCGCTGCACGTTCCCGTCGTGCGAACGCGAAGTCGAGGGGGATCGCGACGGCGGCCGAAGGGTCAGCTCTCGGGCGACTGCGGATCCCCGCGCATCCGGCCGGACAGACGGGCGAGCAGTCCTGCGATCGAGAACCTGCCGGACTGCTGGATGGCGCGCACCTGGTCCTTGCCGAGCTGCTTCAGGTACCGGTACACGAGGAGTGCGGAGACGAGCATCACGCCGAACCCGCCGATCGCCACCCACAGCGAGACGGGGAACAGCATGAGCATCACGAAGCCGGCGAGGAACGCGATCGAGGCCCACCGGATCCGCCGAGCCAGGTGGGTGTACAGGGACGTTCGGGAGACCGCCTCGACAAGGCGCGGATCCTCCTCGGCAAGGTTCTTCTCGATCTCCTCGAGGATGTGCTGCTCGTGCTCGGAGAGAGGCATCGCTCCTACCTTCGGGACGGCAAAGCCATTATAGGAAGGACATCGGTTCCGGATGAAGGGTCTTTACCCTTCGGCGCATGCTAGGGGACGCTCACCGCCCGCGGCGGCGCTCAAGGAGCGAGGCGGGAAGCGCCGCCCCCCGACCGAACCGGCGCTCGATGCGGTCGACCGCCCGCTCCACGTCGCCCCACCGCTCCCCCCGGAGCAAGGCGAGCTGCTCCGCGCCGGCCGGAACCAGCCCGGTGGCGGCGACGCCGAGCAGCCGTACCCGGCGGCGCGCTCCCGGCAGCCCTCGGTAGAGCTCCGTGGCGATCTGGTAGAGATCGGCGGCGACGTCCGTGGCCTCGGACAGGGTACGTGACCTCGTGAGCGTGGTGAAGTTCGCCAGGCGAACCTTGAGGACGACGGTCCGGGTCCGGTAGCCGTCTTCCCGCAGGCGTGCCGCCACCTTGTGGGAGAGCGCCAGCGCCTCCCGCAGCAGGTCCTCCTCGGCGTCGAGGTCGGTGTCGAAGGTTTCCTCGTGCGAGACCGACTTCGGCGGCTCGTAGGGCACGACGGCCCGGTCGTCCACCCCTAGGGCAAGATCTCGGAGGTCCCTCGCGTGCTGCTCGCCGATCAGCCGGCCGAGCACGGCTGGCGGGATCCGACCGAGGTCACCGACGGTTCGGACCCCCAGCCGGGAGAGGACATCCATGGTCTTCTCCCCCACGCCCCAGATGGCCCGGGCCGGGAGGGGCTCCAGGAACGACGCCACCTCCCCGGCGCGGACCACCACCAAGCCGTCGGGCTTTGCACGGCGGGAGGCCAACTTGGCCAGCAGCTTGTTGGGAGCGACTCCCACCGAGCAGCTCACCCCGACGTCCGAGCGGACCTGCCGGCGGATGCGCTCGGCGATCCGATCGGGCGGACCGAACAGCAAGGCGGCTCCGGCCACGTCGAGGAAGGCCTCGTCCAGCGCGATGGGCTCGACGAGCGGCGTGAAAGACAGGAGGATCTCACGGAACCTGTTCGAGTGAGCACGGTACGCTTCGAAGTCCGGCGGCACGAACACCGCGTCGGGACACAGGCGCCGCGCCCGGACCGCCGGCATGGCGCTCCGGACGCCGAATGCCCTGGCCTCGTACGAGGCGGACATCACCACGCCGCGCGCGCCCGCCCCGCCGACCACCACGGGCTTACCGGCCAGCGACGGATCCTTCAGGACCTCGACCGAGGCGTAGAACGCGTCGAGGTCGACGTGGAGGATCGGTTCGGCGGCTCGGGCGGGGCTCACGGGTCGTCGGGCCGCGGTCCCACGGTCCCCTCCTTCCCCTTCCTCGATCCGGTCACCATCCGGCCGAGCCTCCGCTGGCGTGCCAGAACTTCCGCGGGGACGACACCACCCCCGACCCGTGCTCGGCCAACGCCTCTCGGAGACGGCCTTCCCGGCGCGCTTGCTGCAGCGCGGCGAGGTCCCAGACGTCCTCGGCGATGATACTCACGCCCTTCACGCCGGTCCGGCGAAGCCGCCCCACCACCGCCAGGACGAAGGCATGGAACACCGTCTTCACCACTCGCGGCTGGACCTTCTCGAACACCGTGACGTCGACCGGGCCGGTGCCGTCGTCGAGCGTGAGGAAGATGATCCGCTGGCCGCTGCGGACCGCCGGTGTCTGGGACGCCACCTTCACGCCGGCCACCATCACCCACTCGTCGGAGCGGTGGCGGAACAGGTCCGCGGATCGCACCACGCCGAGGTCGGCCAGCAGCGGCCCGAAGAACGAGACCAGGTGGCGCGAGGCGTCCAGGCCCAGCACCTCGAGCTCGGCCCGGACCCGCTCGGCGTCGGTGTACTCAGGGAGCGAGTACGTCTGGTCGCCGGTGCCT
The DNA here is from genome assembly GCA_036390995.1 of Actinomycetota bacterium. Lineage (GTDB taxonomy): Bacteria > Actinomycetota > UBA4738 > UBA4738 > HRBIN12 > DASQQQ01. The sequence goes on from DASWAT010000059.1 coordinate 50,020, forward strand.
CGCCGCCCTGCGGTCGCGGACCAGAGATCGAGGGCGAGCTGATCGCCCTCGCGCTGGGGGTCGGTGACCATGGCCTCGTAGAGGCGGTCGCGGCGGGTGCCGCCTGGAAGCGCATCGAACGCGCCCGCGTGCGCCAGCGCCTCCACCACCGGCCGCGACACGTTCGTCCGACGCAGGAAGTCCCCCACGTCGCGGAACGACCGATCTGCCCGTGCCCCCAGGATCGACCGGATCTCCCCTTCCGAGATCCCCTGCACGTCCTTCAGCGCCAGCCTGATCCCGTAC
>DASWAT010000060.1:0-1866 GCA_036390995.1 Actinomycetota bacterium
CGCCTCGCACGTCGGCACCTCGTCCCATCGCAGAGGCGCCGAGACCCGGGCGTCCGGCGTGGGTCGGACCGAGTAGACCGAGGCCACCGTGCGGTCCTTCGCGTTCTGGTTGTAGTCGAGGAACACGCCGTGGCGCTCCTCCTTCCACCACCGGCTCGTCGCGAGCTCCGGCGCGCGGCGCTCGACCTCGCGGGCCAGCGCGAGCGCGGCGCGGCGGACCTCGGAGAAGTTCCAGCGCCGCTCGATCCGGCAGTACACGTGGATCCCACGGGAGCCCGACGTCTTCGGCCACCCCACCAGACCGAAGGCCTCGAGCGCCTCCTTGGTGACGATCGCCACGTCGCGGATCTGCGCCCACTCGACGCCGGGTACCGGATCGAGGTCCACGCGGAGCTCGTCGGGATGCTCGAGATCGTCCGCCCGGACCGGATGCGGGTTCAGGTCGATGCAGCCGAGGTTCACGATCCACACGAGCTGCGCCGCGTCGCGCACGACGATCTCGTGGGCCGTGCGGCCCGACGGGAAGCTGAGCTCCACCGTCTCGATCCAGTCCGGCTTGGACGTGGGCGCCCGCTTCTGGAAGAAGAAGTCGCCCTCGGCGCCGTTCACGTAGCGCTTCAGCGCCATCGGCCGTCCGTCGACGCCGCGGAGGGCGCCTTCGGCCACCGCCAGGTAGTACCGCACGAGGTCGAGCTTCGTATGGCCGGTCTTCGGGAAGAAGACCTTGTCCGGGTTCGAGACGGCGACCTCGCGGCCGGCCACCTCGAGGAGCTCCTTGCGGGACGGCATCCGACCACGATAGGCGGGACCGGCGCGCGACGCGCGGCCGGCCCGGAGTCAGGCCGAAAGACGCGCTCGGCGGCCGCGCTCAGGTCCTGCCGAACGACCACCAGCGGCTCTCTGCCTCGCCCGCAACATCTGATGCGGGATCCGGTTCCGGCTCGGTCGGGTCGGTCGTCTCTGGGGACGGGGCATGCTCCTGTGGTTCCGGCGCGTCGTCATGCGACGGGACCGGTGAACCAGCGAGACGACCGAGCGACCCGAGCAGGGAACGAGCTCGTTCGGCCGACGCCGCGGCGCCCCTGCGCTCGAGCGCTCGGAGGGCCCTGGTGGCGAACGGAACGGCCTCGTTCGGCCGGCCCTCTGCGCGGAGCACCTCGGCGAGCGCGAGCAGCGCGCCGGCTCGAAGGTCCATCAGATCGGTCTGCTCGGCCAGCCGGCCGGCCTGACGCGCGAGCTCGCGGGCCTCGCCGGTGCGCCCGGACGCCGCGGGCGCTCGCCGAGCGCCAGGCGACCTGCGTGACCACGTCGTCGTGGGCGGCGGTCCGCGCGACCTCGGCCAGCAGCGGCTGGGCCTCCTCGGCGCGACCGAGATCGAGCATCACGTTCGCAAGGGTGGACCTCCAGGATCTGCGAGGACACCTCAGCAAGCTCATCGGCGGCGCCCCACGGGGTGGGACCGATATCGGCGACGGGCGACGCCGTGATCTCGCAGACCACCCGCGCTCACGATCGCCGCGGCGCCGCCCTGCTCCCCGTATCCGTCCTCCTCGAACGACCCCCTCGTGTCCTCGCGCTCGTAGTGCACCGCCAGGCTGAGGTCGTGGGGGTTCGTGGCCACCGCCCGGGCGTCCTCCTCGGCGACCAGGTCTCCCCGCACGAGCTGCAGGAGGGACCGGTCGAACGTCTGCATGCCGTCGAACCGGCTCTCGGCGATCACGTCCACAGCTCGGCGGTGCTCGCGGGATCGAGGATCCGCTCCGAGACCCGGCCGGTGTTGAGGAGGATCTCGACAGCTGGGATCCGTCCCCGGCCGCCGATCCGCTCAAGCAACCGCTGGGAGACGACTCCGCGCAGCGCGCCGGC
>DASWAT010000061.1:0-31760 GCA_036390995.1 Actinomycetota bacterium
CAGAAGGTGGCCTACGGGGCCACCACGAAGGAGGTCGCCCACGACCTGGGCATCTCTCCCCACACGGTGAAGACCCACCTCGAGCGGATCTTCGAGAAGCTCGGCGCGAACGACCGCGCGCAGGCGGTTGCCATCGCCATCCGAACCGGGCTCGTCGAGTAGACCGGGTTCAGCCAACATCCGCCGAACGGCCTCCCCCGTCGGAGCGTCCCCCTCAACCCGGGGGCCGAGCGACCGATACCACAGGTGATGTCCACCAAGGTGCTGCTGTGCGACACGCCGGACGGGCTCGCCCAGCTGCAGTACGCGCTGCTGAAGTCCGGTGAGGACCTCCAGCTGGAGGCGGTGACCGACGGGTTCCGGGCCGTCGAGGCGGCCTCGCGTACGCAGCCGGCCGTGGTGGTCTGCGAGATCGGCCTGGAGGGCCTGGCCGGTGCCGAGCTCGTCCGCCGGCTCCTGGCCACCGTGCCGGAGACCCGGGTGATCTGCTGGACGGCCGTCCCCTCCCCGTTCACGGCGGCTGAGATGCTGGTGGCCGGGGCCTCCGGGTACCTGCTGAAGGAAGACGGTCCCGAGACCGTGGCACTGGCCATCCGGTCGGCGGTCGATGCGAACGTGGCCCTCAGCCATCGCGTGGCCGGACAGCTGGCCGAGAGGTTCGCCTCGTCGATCCGGCAGCACCGCGAGCTCGAGAAGGCCCTGGCGGACACGTCGGAGCAGTTGGAGCACCTCACCGGCGCGAAGGGCGAGTTCCTGGCCAACGTCTCCCACGAGCTGCGGACCCCCGTCACGGTGGCCAAGGGCATCGCGTACGTGCTCAAGAACCGCGGGCTTCCCGAGGAGGAGCAGCACGAGTTCCTGGACCAGCTCGAGGCCTCGCTCGACAAGCTCATGGTGATCGTGGACGAGATGCTCACGATCGCCGAGCTCGACCGAGGGACCCTCTCGCTGAAGCTCTCGGAGGTCGACCTGGGCCCGTTGCTCCGGCACGCCGCGGACGAGGTGGGCCGGCGGTACGCCACGGTGCGGATCGAGCGGGCCATCCCCGAGGTCCTCCCCGCGACGGCCGATCCGGCCCGCATCGGCGAGGTGGCGCGGCAACTGCTCGACAACGCCTGCCGCTACTCCCCTCCCGGCCAGCCGGTGCAGTTCCGGGCTCGCACGATGGACGAGGGGGTGGTGGTCTCGGTCACCGACCACGGGCAGGGCATGAACCGCGACGTGGTCACCCAGGCGTTCAACGAGCCCTTCTCCACGGGGGAGGAGATCCTCCGCAAGGAGCGGTCCGGGGTGGGCATCGGCCTGCACATGGCGCGGCAGTTGGTGCTGCAGCACGGCGGCATCATCTGGGCGGACCCGCTCCCGGCGGGCGGCACGCGGGTGTCCTTCTGCCTGCCCGTCCACGCCGGGGAGACGGTTCGGGTACGTCCGGTGCTGGCGGCCGAGGCCGCCGGATCCCTGGATCAGCCGACGTCGACCACGACCTCGTCGTAGTCGAATGCCACCTCGGACACCTCTCGCAGCGCGTTCCAGAGCTCGGTCGCGCGACCGCTCGTGAAGTCCCGCTCCACGATCGGAACCTCCTCGATGACGACCGTCCGAACCCCCGACCGGGCGACCTCGAGCGCCACCGAGAGATTGTCCACGTTGCCGGGACCGTACGGCGCGTCGCACACCACCAAGAGGTCGGCCTGCTCCATGAGGCCCCGGCAATCCTGCGCCGCGGCCGCGTCGATCGCGCTGAACGGCGGGACGAGCACCCGCAGCAGGTTGAGGCGCTCGGCCACCGCGGCATCGGTGTCGGTTGCGTGGAGAACCCCGGCGCTCACGTCGAACCCGGCCCGGACGAGCCGGCGCATCAGCGGAGCACCCCGTCCGGCACCGCCCACGACGTGCGCCCGCCGTCCCAGACGGACCGGGACGGCTCGGGGTGGGCCCAGACGCACCGCGGGCCTCCCGCTCGCCTCGTCGTGGACGACGTCTCCCTCGACCCCGTACACGCTCCGGAGCAGATCGCGATCGACCACGTCTTCCGGCGGACCATCGGCCACGACCGTTCCCCGGTCCAGCACGGCCAGTCGGTCGCACGAGGCGGCCGCGAGCGTCAGGTCGTGGTGGATCGCGAGGATGGCCGTCCCCTCGCGATCGGCCAAGCCGCGCACGATCGAGAGCAGGTCCACCACGTGACGGAGGTCGAGATGCGTCGTCGGTTCGTCCAGGAGCAGGACCGGCGCGTCCTGCGCCAGCGCCTGCGCCAGGATCACGCGGCGGCGCTCGCCGCCCGACAGTTCGTCCACCGGGCGGTCGGCCAGGTGCTGGACGGCGGTGGCCATCATGGCGTCCCGAACCCGGGCCCAGTCCTTCGGCCCTCCTCCCCCCCAGGGGGAGAGGTACGGGCTCCGCCCCATGAGCACCATCTCCAGCGCCGTGAACGAGAACGCCGGGACGACGTCCTGTGGGACCACCGCGACCAGCCGCGCGGCCTCCCTCGCGGAGATCCCGTAGGGATCGCGCCCGGCCACCCGGACCCGGCCCTCGTGGGGCCGGAGCGCTCGCGACGCCACCCGGACCAGGGTGGTCTTTCCCGAGCCGTTCGGACCCACCAGACCGACAACCTCGCCGGGACGCACGCGCAGGCTCACGCCGCGAAGAGCCGGCCCGCCTCCGTACCCCACCGAGACGCCGCGCAGGACCAGCCCGGGCTCGGACTCAGGCTGCGGCACGCCGTCCCCTCCCTTCCCGGCGGAGCAGGTACAGGAAGAACGGACCTCCCAGCAACGCCGTCACCACGCCGACCGGCAGCTCCTGCGGGGCGATCGCGGTCCGGGCGAGGAGGTCGGCCATGATCAGGAGGATGGGACCGGCGAGCAGCACCGCGGGGAGGAGCCGGCGATGATCCGCCCCCACCAACAGACGGAGCAGATGCGGGGTCATCAGGCCCACGAACCCGATCACCCCGGCCACGGAGACCGCGCAGCCCGTGAGGAGGGCCCCCACGGCGACCGCCCGGCGCTTCACCCGGTCGATCTCCACGCCGAGCTGGGCCGCCCGCTCCTCGCCCAGCGCCATGAGGTTCAGGTCGTGCGAGGTGAGGGCTGCCCCCGCCACGCCGAGGATCACGAGCGGCGTGATCGCCTCGATCGAGGGCCATCCCTGAGCCATGAGCCCCCCGAGCAGCCAGGCGTAGATGCTGCGGATCTCCTGTCCCGAGAACGACATCAACAGGGACATGAGGCTCGAGATGACGGCGGCAACCGCGATGCCGGCCAGCAGCAACGTCGCCACGTGCACCGCGGGTCCGATCCGGGCCAGCCGGTACACGAGGAACGCGGTCAGCAGGGCACCGGCGAAGGCGGCCAGCGGCACCGCGAAGGCGCCGAGAGCCCCCGCCCCGACCGAGACGATCACCAAGATCGCGCCGAGCGCCGCCCCCGAGGACACCCCGATGATCGCGGGATCGGCCAACGGGTTGCGGAACAGGCCCTGGAACACCGTGCCCGAGGCCGCGAGGGCGGCGCCGACCACCGCGGCCAGCACCACGCGAGGGAGCCGGAGCTGGAACAGGATGACCTCGTAGCCGTGCGGCACGCCCCTGGGATAGGAGGCGATGCCGAGCTTCCACCCGAGCAGCCGGATCGTGGTCCACGGCGACAACCACACCGCGCCGACGGCCACCGCCAGCAGGAACGAAGCGGCCAGCGCCGTGGCCAGGGCGACCAGCAGTCGACGGTACCGACGGGGAGCGATCATGCGAACGCGCTCGGATGCAGGGCCTCGGCCAGCGCCCGCAGGCCGTCCACGATCCTGGGGCCCGGACGGCTGACCAGGTCGGAGTCGATCAGCACCACGCGGCCGTCGACGACCGCCCGGATCGCGTCGAACCCCGGCCGCTCCGCGACCGCCGAGGGGCTCACGCCGGACTCCGAGGACACCAGGTAGACCTGTGGATCCTCCCGCACGAGATCCTCCACGGACCACTCGGGATAGTCGCTCTTCGCCGCCTCGGAGACCGAGTCACACCCCGCGCGCCGGAGCAGGTCCGCGATGAACGTGTCCGGGCCCACCGTGGTGAGGGGCGGGTAGTAGACCTCGAAGAAGCAGGACACGGGCGCCGAACCGGCGACGCGGGTCTGGATGTCCTGGTCCTCGGCCTGCATCGTGGCGGTCAGCGTCTCCGCCGCATCGGTGGTCCCGGTCAGCCGTCCGACGGTCCGGATGTCGTGCAGGAGGTCGTCGAGGCCGGTGGCGTTGATCGTGAAGACCGGCACGCCGAGATCGCGCAGGCGCTTCTTCCACTCGTCGCCGCCCTTGATCGTCAGGAACAGATCGGGCGAGAGCGACACCACCTTCTCGGTGTTCGGGTCCACGCCGAACTCGCCCGCCCCGCCCACCTCGTCGACGGTCTTGGCCGCCGGGGGGAAGTCGTCGAACGGGCCCGACACGCCGACCAGGCGGTCGCCGAGCCCGAGTGCGTAGACGATCTCGGTGGCGGAGGGGGCGAACGTGACGATCCGCCGAGGCGGAGCGTCGAGCGTGACGGCGACTCCGTCGTCGTCGGTGATGGTGACCGGGAAGGACGCCGGCGCGGGGCCGGTGGCGGAAGCACCTGATCCGGCCCCGGGTTCGACGGACGTGACGGAGGCGCCACAGGCGGACAGGAGGAGGGCCAGGGCCAGAAGGACCCCGGCGAGGGAACGGAACGGTCTCACGCGCGTCTCCTTTCGTGCGAAGGACGACCGTCGCTCGCCCTCGGGGCAGGTCTCCTGACTTCCGGATCGCCGCTCCCCCGACCCTTCCCGGGGACCCAGGCCCCCAGTGGTTCCGTCGGGTTCGCTCCCCGGTCACAGTGGCGCGACCGTGCCGGACTTGCACCGGCTTCCCTCTTCGCGGGTGCGGGATCCGCCCACATCCGCCCTGGCCCCATCCGGGGCCGCCTCGAGAGCAGAACCTCTGCAGTTGTGGCCGTATCCTACTCGCCCCTCCCCGCCCCGCGGGAGACACATGGGTCGCGGCCGGAGGTCTCGGCGCGACTGGCAGGATCCCGAGGCCAGGGCTATGCTCCGGGATGGATCGGCGGGTGCGTAGGATCATCGGCTCACTGGTGATCGTCCTGGTCGCCGCAGCGTGCGACGGCGCGGCCGTGTTGCCGATGACCCCTACCGCGAGCCGGCCGGACATCCGGATCCACGAGTCCCCGAGCCCGTTCGACGAGGTCACCGCCGGGGAGATCCGAGCGCTCATCCCCGACACCTGGCACCCGCAGCTCACGGACGCCATCTCCGACGCGGAGCAGGGCTTGATCGCATCGCCCCATCCCCGCGACTGGGCATCGTCCCAGGCCCCGGTCGAGGGGATGGCGGCGATGTGGGTCGACGGCACGCGCGTGGGCGTTCCGTCCGACTACTACTACCTCGCGGCCACCGGCCCGGCGCTCGACCTCCTCACGCATTCGGCCCAGTGCAGCGCGACCAGCCACACCGTGTTCGTCGACCACCGGCCCGCATTCGCGAACGGGACGGCGGGGTCTCCCGGCGACTACGTGGCTCGAGGCCAGGGGGTGTGCACGGTCGGACGACGCCCCACGAGGTGGGCCTACTTCATCGCCGCGCCCGGCTACGGCCCGGTGCGCAGCGTCGGCATCCCCAGCTCCGGGCTGTACGTGGTCGTAGCGGTGCTGCGAGACTCGCCCCGTGCAAGTGGCCTGTTAGACAAGCTGTTGCAGCGAACCGCGTTCGGCGGCACGACCGTCTCCGACCTCATCGCGGTGGCCCGAGGCCAGCTCGCAGCGTAAGCGGCCGGGGCTGGACCTCCCCGCAGGGGCCGGATCGTCGCGTCGCGTCCAACGGTTCTGCCTCGGGCGGTAACATGGTCGCTCGGATGGCAGATGCCTACGACGTAGTCGTGATCGGTGCGGGCACGGGCGGGTACGCCTGTGCGCTCCGCGCCGCGCAGCTGGGGAAGCGCGTCGCCATCATCGATCGGGACGAACGGCTCGGCGGCACCTGCCTGCTGCGCGGGTGCATCCCCACGAAAGCGCTCCTCCGATCCGCCGCGGTCATGGACACGGTGAACCGCTCCGAGGAGTGGGGCGTGAGGGCCTCCGGCGAGCTCGACTGGGAGGCCGTGAAGGCGTTCGAGGCCAAGATCGTCGACAAGCTGGTCTCCGGTCTCACCGGCGTGATCAGGGCCCGCAAGATCGACGTGATCCAAGGGGCGGCCACGGTGACGCCCGATGCGACGGCCGTGGTGGACGGGCGGAGGATCGACGCTGCCGAGCTCGTGATCGCCACGGGGTCCGCGCCGAAGCTCCTGCCCGGCCTGTCCATCACCGACCGCGTCATCACGAGCGACCAGGCGCTCTGGTACCCCTCGGTCCCCCGTTCCGCGGTGGTGATCGGGGCCGGCGCGGTGGGGCTCGAGCTCGCATCCATGTACCGCTCGTTCGGGGCAGAGGTCACGCTCGTCGAGGCCCTGCCCCGGATCGCGCCGCTCGAGGACGAGGACCTGTCGAAGGAGCTCGCGCGTGCCTTCCGGCGCCGGGGGATCCAGGCCTTCGCCGACGCGAAGGTCCAGGGCGTCGACGAGGTCGCCGAGGGCGTGAAGGTGGTGTACGAGGTCGGGGGTCAGACGAAGGCGACCACGGCCGACGTCTGCCTGGTCGCCGTGGGCCGAGGACCGGTGACGGCGGGTCTCGAGCTCGGGGCCGCGGGCGTCGAGACGGACCGCGGGTTCGTGAAGGTCGACGCCATGCTCCAGACGACGGTGCCCCACGTATGGGCCGTGGGCGACGTGGCGGCCACACCCCTGCAGCTCGCGCACGTGGCGTTCACCGAAGGCATCGCCGTAGCCGAGCGGATCGCCGGCATCGCCACCCCGGAGATCGACTACGCCCAGATCCCGCGGGTGACGTACTCGGCGCCCGAGGTCGCCTCCGTGGGCATCACCGAGGCGCAGGCGCTCGAACGCGGGTACGAGCTGGACGTGGAGCGGTTCAACTTCCAGGGCGTGGGCAAGGCGAACATCCTGGGCGAGGGCGGGATCGTGAAGCTCATCGCCGAGAAGGGCGGCGGACCCGTCCTCGGGATCCACATGGTCGGCCCACACGTCACCGACCTCATCGCCGAGGGGATGCTGATCACGAGCTGGGAGGCGGTGCCGGCCGAGGTGGCGGCGATGATCCACCCGCATCCATCGTTGTCCGAGGCCGTCGGCGAGGCCTTCCTGGCGCTCGCCGGCAAGCCGCTACATTCCGCGTGAGGGGACACCCGTCGTGGCGACCGACGTACACGAGATGAGGGGCGAGCCGGAGGCGGACTGGCGGGCCGGCCTGTCCGACGACCAGCTGAAGGACGTCCTGTACAAGCTCAAGCTCTGCCGGTACTTCGACGAGCGCATGGAGGCGCTCTACCGGCAGGGCCGCCTGCCCGGGGCCATCTACTCCGGACGCGGGCAGGAGGGAACGCACGTCGGCGTCGCCTACGCCCTGCGGAAGGACGATTCGCTGTTCCCCACCCACCGCGATCTGTCCGCTCAGCTCACGAAGGGCGTGGACCTGAAGCGTGTCATGGCCCAGTACTGGGGCCGCATCGACGGCTACACACGAGGTCGCGACGGCAACAGCCACATCGGCGACTGGTACGGCAACCGCACGTTCGCCGTCATCTCGCACCTGCCGATCGCCTACCCCATCGCGACCGGTGCTGCGCTCGCGTACCAGCGCCGGGCCGAGCCACGGGTGGCCATGGCCATCTGCGGCGACGGGTCCACCTCCAACGGCCGGTGGCACGAGGCGCTGAACGTGTCGGCCGTGTACCAGCTCCCGGTCGTGTGGGTCGTGAACAACAACCAGTACGCCTACTCCACGCCGAACACCCTCGAGTTCAAGGTGCCGACCATCGCCGAGCGGGCGGCCGGTTACGGGATGCCGGGGGTGCGCATCGACGGCCAGGACGTCCTCGACGTCTATCGGATCGCGCACGCCGCCGTGGAGCGGGCCCGCGAGGGCGGAGGGCCCACGCTCATCGAGTCGGTCTCGCTGCGGTGGCGGGGGCATGCCGGCCACGACCCGGCGAAGTACGTGCCGAAGGAGCTCCTCGACGAGTACATGCAGCGCAAGGACCCGGTGAAGCGGTTCGAGGAGCTGCTGGTGGCGAGGTCCGTGGTGGACGAGGAAGAGGTGAAGCGCGTGCAGGAGCGCGTGGAGCGGGCGTTCGACGAGGGCTACGAGTTCGCGCAGAACTCCCCCTTCCCGGTGGCCGAAGACGTTACGAAGGGCGTCTTCACCGATGACGGGTACTGGCAGCGCGAGCCCTCGCGCGAGGGAGGGACCGGCTGATGGCGCAGGTGCGGGTCGAGTCGGGCGCGGCCGGCCACGGCGCCGAGCCCCGGGGCAAGCGCACGGAGGCCGGCGAGGCCACGTACCTCATCGCCATCGCCGAGGCGCTGTGGGAGGAGATGGAGCGCGACGAGCGCGTCTACCTGCTCGGCGAGGACATCGGCGTGTACGGCGGCGCCTTCAAGGTCACCGAGGGGTTCATCGAGCGGTTCGGCCCCGAGCGCGTGATGGACACCCCGATCGCCGAGGAGACCATCGTCGGGATGGCGATGGGCTCGGCGATGGAGGGGTTCCGCCCGGTGGCCGAGTTCCAGTACGCCGACTTCATGACCTCGGGGTTCGACGAGATCGTCACGGCCACGGCCCGCTATCACTACCGGACCGGGGTCCCGATCCCCGTCGTGCTGCGCGCGCCCTCGGGCGGCGGGGTGCGCGCCAGCAACTTCCACTCGACGAACCCCGAGCCGTGGTTCGCGTACGCCCCGGGGCTGAAGGTGATCTGCCCTGCGTTCCCCACGGACGCGAAGGGACTGCTGAAGTCGGCCATCCGCGACGACAACCCCGTGGTGTACCTCGAGCACAAGTGGATCTACCGCCGCATCAAGGAGGTGGTCCCGGAGGACCCCGATTTCCTCGTACCGATCGGGTCGGCGAAGGTGCAGCGCGAGGGAACCGACGTCACCGTCGTCACGTACGGCGCCATGGTGCACCAGGCGCTCGAGGCCGCCGACGAGCTCGCGCAGCAGGGCACGTCGGTGGAGGTGGTCGACCTGCGGACGATCTATCCGCTCGACACCGAGACCGTGCTGAACTCGGTCGCCAAGACCAGCCGGGCACTCGTCCTGTACGAGAGCAACCGGTTCCTCGGCACCGGGGCCGAGGTGGCGGCGGTGATCGCGGAGGAGGGGTTCACGTCGCTGGACGCACCCGTGATGCGCCTGGCTCCACCGCACACGCCGGTGCCGTTCTCCCCCGTCCTGGAGGACGCGTACATCCCACAGGTCTCGGATATCGAAGAGGCCGTGAAGAAGCTTTCCGCCTGGTGAGCCGGGAGGGTCGATGACCACCGTATCCATGCCGCAGCTCGGAGAGACCGTCGTCGAAGGCACCATCCTGAAGTGGCTGAAGCAGGAGGGTCAGGAGGTCGCCCAGGACGAGCCGTTGTTCGAGATCTCCACGGACAAGGTCGACACGGAGGTGCCGTCGCCGGCCGCCGGGACGCTGACGAAGATCCTCGTTCCGGAAGGCCAGACGGTGAAGGTCGGCACCCCGCTGGCGGAGATCGGCGGCGCGGGAGAGCAGCCCGTCGAGGCGCCTCCGCCCCAGTCGGCCCAAGCGGCCGTGCAGTCCCCACCGCCCGCCGCGGAGGCGCCAGCCGCGGCTCCAGGGCCCCCCACGCCCACGCCGACACCGGAACCCTCGCAGCCGGTGGCGGCCCGGGCGCCGGCGCCGTCGCTCGGCGAGCTCCCCGACCGCGGGCCACGCTCGCAGATCCTTTCGCCGCTGGTCCGCCGTCTCGCAGACGAGCACGGCGTGGACCTCGCGCAGATCCTCGGGACCGGCACGGGGGGACGGATCACGAAGACCGACATCATGAGTTACGTGGAGGCTCGGGGAGGCGCCGCCCCGGCGACCCCGGCAGCAGCGCCGGCGCCGGCGCCTGCTGCAGCACCGGCCACTGCCCCCGCCCGGGCTCCCGCCCCCACACCGGCCGCACCCACACCCGTGCCCGTTCAGGCCCCGGCGGCACAGGTGCCGGCCGCTCCGGCCGGCGCCGGCGAGGAGCTGATCCCGGTCAGCCACATCCGCAAGGCCATCGGGGAGCACATGACGCGGAGCTTGCAGGTCTCGGCCCGGGCGTGGAACGCCGTCGAAGTGAACATGGAGAACGTGGCCCAACTGCGAGGCCGGGTGAAGGACGCCTTCAAGGCGCGCGAGGGCTTCAACCTCACGTACATGCCGTTCGTCTCCCGCGCAGTGGTCGACGCGCTCATGGCGTTCCCGATGGTGAATGCCGAGCTGCGGGGGGAGGAGATCGCCCTCAAGCACTTCGTGAACCTGGGGATCGCCGTGTCCTACGAGGACGGCCTCATCGTCCCGGCGGTGAAGGGCGCCGACGGGATGAACCTCATCGGCCTTGCCCGCGCGATCAACGACCTGGCGACCAGGGCCCGAGCGAAGAAGCTCCTGCCCGACGAGGTCCACGGCGGCACGTTCACCATCACGAACCCCGGTCCGTTCGGCTCGCTGATCTCGGTGCCCATCATCAACCAGCCCGAGACCGCGATCCTCGCGTTCGACACGGTGGAGAAGCGGCCGGTGGTGGTCGACGACGCCATCGCGATCCGGCACATGGTGTACCTCTCGGTGTCGTGGGACCACCGGGTGATCGACGGCGCCCTGGCCTCCCAGTTCCTGTCCCGGGTGAAGCAGAACCTGGAGACATGGGACTTCGGCGAGGACCTCGGCCTGTAGCGCGATGGCCCGCGACGGCTGGCTGATCCGCCCCGAGGGGCTCGTGCCCTACGCGCGCGCCAACGAGGTGATGCACGCGCTGGCCGAGCGTCGCCTGGCCGGCGAGATCCCCGACACGCTCATCCTGCTTGAGCACCCGCCGGTCTACACCGCGGGACGGCGGTGGAAGCCCGAGCACATCGTGTGGACGCAGGACCGGATCGCGGCCGCTGGCGCCGAGCTCCACCATATCGACCGCGGCGGCTCGCTCACATTCCACGGGCCCGGCCAGCTGGTCGGCTACCCGATCGTCGACCTGGGATCGAAGCCCGATGCCCTCGGCTACGTTCGGCGCCTCGAGGAGGTCGTGATCCGCGCGGCGGCCGACCTCGGCGTCGAGCTGCATCGCAGCGACGTCCAGACCGGCGTATGGTCGGGCGACCACAAGGTGTGTGCGATCGGCGTCCGGCTGATGCGCGCCCGTGTGACCCTCCACGGATTCGCGGTGAACTGCACGACCGACCTGTCGTGGTTCGATGCCATCGTGCCGTGCGGACTGCAGGACGAGGGCGTGGCGTCGCTGTCGCTGCTGGCCGGCCGCACGGTCGGGGTGGCCGATGCGGTGATCCCCGTGCTCCGCCACTTCGAGCGCGTGTTCGACCTGGAGCTGCGCTCGGTCGCCGATGAGGCGGCCCCGTTCTCGGTGCTGCCCGCCGCCTCGTGACCGAGATCCACCCCGCCGCGGCCCACGGCTTCCAAGCAGCAGCCGACGCGTACGAGCGCGGACGACCCGGGTACCCACCCGAGGCGATCGCCCACCTCGTGGACGTGCTCCGCATCCGCCCCGGCACCACCCTCGTCGACGTGGGAGCGGGCACGGGCAAGCTCGTCCGGATGCTCCAACACACGGGTGCCGGGCTGATCGCCGTGGAACCGGTGGACGCTATGCGCGCGGAGCTGCGGGCGAGGTCCCCGTCGGTCCGGGCGCTGGCGGGAACGGCGGAGGCCATCCCGCTCGAGAACGCGTCCGTGGACGCCGTGGTGGCCGCCCAGGCTTTCCACTGGTTCGAGGGCGACCCGGCGCTTCGGGAGTTCCACCGGATCCTTCGGCTCGGGGGTCGCCTCGGCCTCGTGTGGAACGTTCGAGATCAGTCGGTGGACTGGGTCGCGAGGATCACCGACATCCTGGATCCGTACGCCGGCGACGCACCTCGGCATCGCTCCGGCCGGTGGCGGGAGGCGTTCGAACGGACCTCGTTCTTCGGCGAGCTCCACGTGGAGCGGTTCCCTCATCGGCACGCGATGACGCCAGACGAGCTGATCGACCGGGTGCTCTCGACGAGCTTCATCGGCGCGCTCGACGACGCGGGTCGCGAACGGGTGCGGACACAGGTGCTCGACCTGGCCCGAACGCATCCCGAGCTCGCCGGCCGCGACCGGTTCGAGTTCCCCTACCTCACCGAGGTCTGGTGGTGCGAACGCCGAGGGGCGTGACACCCCGAGCCGTTTCTCAGGCGTCGGCGATGATCGCGTACTGCGGGATCTGCTCGAGCCAGCCGAGCACCGGCCTCGTCGCGATCCGGCGGGCCCACTCGACGTCGCGGAGGCGCCGGATCCGCACGCCTCGCCACCCGGCCCGATAGACGGCGTGGATCATCGGCTCCGCCGACGACTGGCTCGCAAGGGGGAGCTGCGCCAGCAGCTCGCGGTCGTACTCGGCGTGGTGATCGTGCGGGATCCCGTACAGGCGGCGCAGACCCTCGGCGGCCGCCGATCGCGCGCGCTGCGCGAGGCCGCCCCCGCCCCACGTCCCCTCGAACAGCACGAGGCGCCCACCGGGAGCGACGACCTCGCGCCAGGCCCTGAGCGCGCGGTCGGGATCGGGAAGCGTCCACAGCATGTGGCGCTCCATCACGGCGTCGAAGGGGCCCGCCGGCGGCTCCTCGGCGGCACCGACCACGAACGACGCCTTCACGGCCTGCTCCGCGGCCTTCATCTGGGCCCGCTCGAGCATCCCCGGAGAGAGGTCGAGCGCCGTCACCTCGTACCCGAGCTCGGCGGCCAGGAGCGTCATGCTCCCGGTGCCGGCGCCGACGTCCAGCACCTTCTTGCCGTGAGGCGGCAGCGCCGTCTCGAGGGCCGCCCGCCACGCCGCGGCCTCGACCGGATCCGAGGCGGCGTGCGATGGGGAGTGGTCGTAGACCGCCGCATCGGCGTCCCACCAGTCGCGGATGCGGTCGTGCAGGTCGGCCACCGGCCCTCCTCAGAACAGCGCGTTCGCGAGCTTGCGCCGGTAGTCCACGACGAGCGGGTCCTCGTCGCCGAGGACCTCGAACACCTCGAGCATCGCCTGGCGGGCGTCGGGGTCATCGCGGAGGGCGCCGATCATGCCGTCGAGCGCCTCGCGCCACTTGCCCTGGGCGGCAAGACGCTTCGCGGATGCGAGCGTTCCCGCCTCACGGAGATCCGACCACTCGGACACCGTGATCGAGGCCAGGAGCCGTTCGGCATCCGGGTCGGGCAGCAGCGGCATGAGCGTCTGCCGCGCCTCGTCGACGTCCCCTCGCTCGGCGAGGATCCGTCCCAGCCCCAGGCGCGCCGACCGGTTGTTCTGATCCGCCTCGAGGGCCTCGCGGTACCGGCGCTCGGCGTCCTGGACGTCCCCGGCCTGCTCCTCCTCCTCGGCCTCCTTGGCCACCAGGTCTGCCTCGGTCGGCAGGAGGCGGTCCACGAACTCGTTGACCATGGGCTCGGGGATCGCGCCGATGAACCCGTCGACGGGCTTGCCGTCCTTGAAGGCGATCACCGTGGGGATGCTCTGCACGCCGAACTGTGACGCCGTGTAGGGGTTCGCGTCGACGTCGAGCTTCGCCAGCCGGAACCCGCCGCCTCGCTCCCCGGCCACCCGCTCGAGGATCGGCCCGAGCGTCTTGCAGGGGCCGCACCACGACGCCCACAGGTCGACCACCACGGGCCGCTGCTTGGACTCCTCGACCACCTTCTCCATGAAGTCGGCGTCGGTCACGTCGACGACGACCTTCGTGTCCTGCATCATGTCCATCACCACATCACCTTTCCATGCGTCCTACAACTGTACCCGTCATGCCCGGAACCGCTTGAGCCTGAGCGAGTTCGCCAGCACCGAGACCGACGACATCGCCATGGCACCGCCGGCGATGATCGGGCTCAAGAACCCGAACGCCGCGAGCGGGATGAGGACCACGTTGTAGCCGAAAGCCCAGAACAGGTTCTCGGCGATCGTCCGGAACGTGCGCCGCGAGAGCTTGATGGCGCGTACCACGCCCGGCAGATCACCTCTCATCAACGTGATGTCGGAGGCCTCGATCGCCACGTCGGTTCCCGTGCCGATGGCGATCCCGAGGTCGGCCTGCGCCAGCGCCGGGCCGTCGTTGATGCCGTCCCCGACCATCGCCACGACCTTGCCCTCGGCCTGGAGCCGGCGGATCTCCCCGACCTTGTCCTCCGGGTGCACCTCCGAGAGCACCCGGTCGATCCCCGCCTGCCGGCCGATCGCCTCGCCCGTCGCCGCGTTGTCGCCGGTGATCATGGCCACCTGGACACCCATGCGATGGAGGTCGGCGACCGCGCCGGCGGCGCCGTCCTTGATCCGGTCGGCCACGGCCAGGATGCCCCGGGCCTTCCCGTCCCAGCCCACCCAGAACACGGTCTTGCCCTCGGCCTCCAGCCGAGCCGCTTCCTCGGCCAGCCAGCCCGGGACGGACAACCCTTCGTCCTCCAGGTAGGTGCGTCGCCCCACGACGACGTCGTTCTCCTCCACCGCGGCCCGCACGCCTCGCCCGGCCGTCGAGCGGAACCCGGAGGCCGCAGGGACGTCGATGCCGCGCTCGACGGCGCCGGCCACCACCGCGCGGGCGATCGGGTGCTCGCTGGACGCCTCGGCCGCCGCTGCCAGCGCGAGCGTGCGCTCGTCCCCGACGACCTCCTGGAGCACCATCCGGCCCTCGGTCAGGGTGCCGGTCTTGTCGAAGACGACGACGTCGATCTTGCGTGACCGCTCGAGGACCTCACCGCCCCGGATCAGCACGCCGAGCTGCGCTCCCCGGCCGGTGCCGACCATGATGGCAGCGGGTGTCGCCAGCCCCAGCGCGCACGGGCAGGCGATGATGAGCACGGCCACCGCGGGAACCAGCGCGTCCTGGACGCTGCCGCCGCTCGCGAAGAACCACCCGAGCGCGGTCAGGAGCGCGATGCCCATGACGATCGGGACGAAGATGCCCGCCACCCGGTCCGCCAGGCGCTGGATCGGCGCCTTCGAGCCTTGAGCCTCGGCCACCAGCCGCACGATCTGCGCGAGCGCCGTGTCGCTGCCCACGCGGGTGGCCTCGACCAGGAGCATCCCGTCGACGTTGAGCGTGGCCCCGGCGACCTCATCGCCCGCGGTCTTCTCCACCGGCACGGACTCGCCGGTCAGCATGGACTCGTCCACAGCCGACGAGCCCTCGAGGACCCGTCCGTCCGTGGGGATCTTCTCGCCGGGCAGGACCCTGAGGACCCACCCGGGCTTCACCGCATCGATGGGGACCTTCAGCTCCTTGTCGCCGCGGACGACCCGAGCCTCCTTCGCGCCGAGCTCGAGCAGACGCTTGATCGCCTGCGACGCGCGCCCCTTGGCCCGGGACTCGAGCCACCGGCCGAGCAGGAGGAACGCGATGATCACGGCCGCGCTGTCGAAGTACAGGTCCTCCATACGGAACAGCGCCCACACCGAGTACAGGTAGGCGGCCAGCGTCCCCACCGCGATCAGCGTGTCCATGTTCGCCGTGAGCGCCTTCGCCCTGATCGCCGCCCCCTTCAGGAACGGCCACCCCGCGTAGAACTGCACAGGTGTGGCCAGCACGAACGCGGTCCACCGGGCCCAGTCCCGGTCCATGAACGCCATCGACAGCGCCATGGTGGCGATGCCGAGCGGCCACGCCACGGCCATCCGGATCAGCCACGAGCGCTCCTCGCGGCGGGCCGCCTCCTCGGTTTCGTCGACGTGGACCTGGATGTCGTAGCCCCGAGCCTTCACCGCCTCGCGGAGCGTGTCGAGGCCGGGCGCGCCCTCGGCCAGGCGGACCACGGCCTCGCCGGTGGCGAAGTTCACGGCGGCTTCCACCCCGGGCTGCTTGTTCAGGGTCTTCTCCACTCTTGCGGCGCAGGATCCGCAGGTCATGCCGACGACGTCGAGCCGGAGCTCCTTCACCGCTTCGGTCATGTCTTCCTCGAGGGTGTCGCTCATGCTGGCCTCCCCGCGAACCGCGCCACCGCCGCCAGGAGCTCCTCGACCTTCTCGTCCCCGTGCCCCGTCTCGATGCTCTCCCTCACGCAGTGGCGGACGTGCTCGTCGAGCAGGCCCATGCCGACCGCTTTCAGCGCGGCGGTGGCCGAGTTCACCTGCGTGAGGATGTCGATGCAGTACTTGTCCTCGTCGACCATGCGCTGCAGCCCGCGGATCTGTCCCTCGATCTTCCGGAGCCGGTCCAGCAGGTCCTTCTTGTTCCCCGAATATCCGGCCATCTCCCCTCCAAGGGGCCTCGTGTCGTCATGGAGAACATACCCTAGGGGGGTACCCCACGACAACCAGGACCCACCGCCCCAGGGCCTCCAGGCCCTGGCCGACGAGCGCTCCCCGAGCCATGCTCGGTCGTTCACTTGGAGAGGGAATCGTCCCATGGCCTCGTCCAGGCGCATGCTCGTCATCCTGGCTGGATGCCTCCTGCTGGCCTTCACCTGCAGCCGCGCTCCCCAGCTCGAGGTCACCCCGAAGCTCCGTGCGGCCCGGGACAAGCTCGAACACCTCATCTTCGTCATCCAGGAGAACCGGTCGTTCGATCACTACTTCGGAACGTTCCCGGGCGCCGACGGGATCCCGATGAGCAACGGGGTCCCCACGGTCTGCCTGCCGGACCCCTTCTCCCACCGGTGCGTGCAGCCCTACCACGATGCGGCCGTGATCAACGCGGGCGGGCCCCACAGCGAGGAGGACGCGGCCACCGACGTCAACGGCGGGAGGATGGACGGGTTCATCCGGTCGCTGCGGACGAACTCGGGGAAGTTCTGCCAACGGTTCCCGTTCGACCCGCAGTGCGTGGGTGGGACGATCCCGGCCAAGGCGACCCCCGACGTCATGGGCTGGCACGACGCGCGGGAGATCCCCAACTACTGGGCCTACGCGCGGGAGTTCGTGCTGCAGGACCGGATGTTCGAGTCGGCATTCTCCTGGAGCCTGCCCTCGCACCTGTTCACGGTCTCGGCGTGGTCCGCGGACTGCACCTCCACCGATCCGATGAGCTGCACCTCCGACCTCCTGCGGCCGGGCCACGAGCGTGCCGGGAGCAACCCGAGCACGCCCTTCGCCTGGACCGACGTGACCTACCTGCTCCACGAGCACGGGGTGAGCTGGCGGTACTACGTGGGCGACCGGAGCCAGCGCCAGTGCCGCACCGATCCCATCGCCTGCGCGCTGGGTGCGAGCGGCCAGATGGGCACTCCCACCATCTGGAACCCCCTGCCGAACTTCACCACCGTTCAGCAGAACGAGCAGCTCGGCAACATCGTGTACATCGATGACTTCTACAGGTCCGCGAAGGAGGGGACGCTGCCGGCGGTCTCGTGGATCGCGCCCTCCGCAGGGGTGAGCGAGCACCCGCAGAACTCCGTGACCGATGGCCAGTCCTACGTCACGACCCTGATCAACACGGTGATGCGGGGCCCGGAGTGGGGGTCCTCCGCGATCTTCCTGTTCTGGGACGACTGGGGAGGGTTCTACGACCACGTGGTGCCGGTGAAGGTGGACGAGAACGGCTACGGCCTGCGGGTTCCGGCCCTGGTCATCAGCCCCTGGGCCCGGCCGGGCTTCATCGACCACCAGACCCTGTCCTTCGATGCCTACCTCAAGTTCATCGAGGACCTGTTCCTGAACGGCCAGCGCCTGGACCCGGCGAACGATGGTCGGGCCGACAGCCGGCCCACGGTTCGCGAGGAAGTGGCGATCCTCGGTGACCTGTTGGAGGACTTCGACTTCACCCAGAGCCCGCGGCCGCCGCTCGTCCTGCGGGTCCATCCGTCTCCGGGACCCGCCTCCTTGCCGGGTTGACGTGGGCGGTTCTCAGGCCCGAAGCAGTCCTGCCCCGGAGCAGCTCCGCGATCCGCGCCCCGAGCTCCTCGGTCAGGCGCGCGGACCCCGAGCGCCGAGCGCCCGATCCCTGGACCGGCCTCACCAGCAGGGGCTCGCCGAAGGTGATCCGTACGTTGGCCCGACGAGGCACCATCGCTCGCAAGGGCGTCGCCGTCCCGCGATCCCCACCGGCACGAGCGGCACACCGGTCCGCAGGGCCAGCCACGCCGCCCCGTGGAGGAAGGGCAGCAGGCGGCCCGGAGCTCGTGTCCCCTCCGGGTACACGCCGTGCTCGTCCAGGACGGCGGCGTCGAGATCGAGGTCGAACTCCCGCTCCAACGCGAAGGCAAGCTCCGCGAACGCCAGCGAATCGAACCCGACGTCGGCCAGGGATGTCGCCGGCGTGACGGGAGGCTGCTCCGGACCCGCGGGGTCGATGGACAGCTCGCGGATCAGATCAACCACCCGAAGCTGCACGGACGTTCGAGGCGCTCATCGCCGGCAGAGCGTAGCGTTCCGGGGTCCGGAGGGGAGGCAAGCACGGATGCTAGACTCGGCCAAGGAGGGTGATGTGGCGACCCGAGTGACCTCGGACACCTCACATGAGGCCCTGGGCCTCGGAACCGAGGACCTCCTCTCGTTGTACCGCACCATCGTGGCGGCCCGTCTGTGCGACGAGGCCGCCTTCCGTTTGAACCGGCAGGGCAAGGCCCCCTTCGTCGTCCCGGTCTCGGGACACGAGGGATGCCAGGTGGGCACGGCGTGGGCACTCCAGCGCGGCCGCGACATCTGGCTCCCCTACTACCGGGACGTGGCGGTCGTGCTGACCGCCGGCATGACCCCGAAGGACATCTTCCTCGGGCTGTTCGCGAAGGCCGACGACCCGTCGTCGGCCGGCCGACAGATGCCGTCTCACTGGGGTTCGCGGCGCCTGAACATCATCTCCCACTCCTCGCCGATCGGCACGCAGATCCCCCACGCCGCCGGGATCGCGTACGCGGTCAAGTACCGGAACGAAGATGCCGTGGTCGCCTACTGGTTCGGCGAAGGGGCCACGAGCGAGGGCGACTGGCACGAGGGGCTGAACTTCTCCGGCATCCACAAGCTGCCGGTGGTCTGGGTGTGTGAGAACAACCAGTACGCCATCTCGGTGACGCAGAAGAAGCAGATGGCCGTCCAAGATGTTGCCGACCGCGCCGCGGGATACGGGTTCCCCGGCGTCGTCGTGGACGGCAACGACGTGCTCGCCTGCTACGGCGCGATGAGGACCGCCGTGGAACGGGCCAGGGCCGGCGAGGGCCCCACGTTGATCGAGGCCAAGACGTACCGCTTCCAACCACACACCTCCGACGACGACGACCGCTCCTACCGCTCGCGAGAGGAGGTCGAGGAGGCCAAGCACCACGACCCGCTGCTCCGGTTCGGCACCTACCTGAAGGAACGGGGGGTGCTCGACGACGCCCGCATCGAGTCCGTCGATGCCGAGGTCAAGGCCGAGATCGACCTGGCCATCGACGAGGCGTGGAACGCGCCGGACCCGGATCCGTCGACCCTCATGCGCTTCCTCTTCGCGGAGTCGTGACATGAGCGAGAAGAACGTCGTGACCGCGATCCACGACACGCTGCACGAAGAGATGGCGGCCGACGAGCGGATCGTGGTCATCGGCGAGGACGTCGGTGCCAGGGGCGGGGTCTTCCGCATCACCCAGGGGTTCCTGGACGAGTTCGGTGAGCGCCGGGTGATCGACGCGCCGCTCGCCGAATCCGGGATCGTGGGGGTGGCGATCGGCATGGCCCTCCACGGTCTCGTGCCGGTGGCCGAGATCGAGTTCGCCGACTTCATCCATCCGGCGTTCGACCAGCTGGTCTCGGAGGCGGCGCGGATGCGCTATCGCTCGAACGACGACTTCGGCCTCCCGATGGTCGTCCGGTGCCCGTGGGGCGGCGGCGTGCATGGCGCCCTGTACCACTCGCAGTCCATCGAGGCCTTCTACGGCCACGTGCCCGGGCTGAAGGTGGTGGTCCCCGCGACGCCGGCCGACGCCGCCGGCCTGCTGCGATCGGCCATCCGGGATCCGGACCCGGTGCTGTTCCTGGAGCACAAGAAGACCTACCGACTGATCTCCGGCGAGGTCCCCGACGAGCCGTTCACCGTGCCGATCGGCGAGGCTGACGTGAAGAGGGAGGGCTCGGATCTCACGGTCGTGGCGTACGGGCTCATGCTGCATCTCTGCCTGGAAGCGGCACAGCGACTCGCAGACGAGCACGGGATCTCGGCCGAGGTGGTGGACGTCCGCACGATCGCCCCGCTCGACAAGGAGACGATCCTGGCCTCGGTCCGTAGGACCGGAAAGGCCATGGTGGTCTACGAGGACAACCGGACGTACGGCGCCGGCGCCGAGATCGTCGCGACGATCGCCGAGGAAGCCATGTTCGACCTCGATGGCCCGCTCGTGCGGATCGGTGGTCCGGACGTGCCGGCCATGGGCTTCGCGGCCTCGCTGGAGCACGAGTTCATGCCGGACGCCGACCTCATCTTCGACCGGATGCTCGAGCTGGCCAGGTTCTGATGAGCGGCCTCGAACCTTCCGGGGACCGATAGACTCGAACCCGATGGCCTCCGAACACAACCCGCACGGGCGCCGCCTGTACCTGCCGATCGTGGGCACCACCTCGGGTGGTGTGAACACCCCGGGGCAGCGCAAGCCGCCGTGGCTGAAGGCCCGGCTCCCCGCCGGTCCGAACTACACCGAGCTGAAGGGGTTGATGCGCGGCCTCTCTCTCCACACCGTGTGCGAGGAGGCGAGCTGCCCGAACATCGGCGAGTGCTGGGAGGAGCGCGAGGCCACGTTCCTGATCCTCGGGGACAAGTGCACCCGCCGGTGCGGCTTCTGCGACGTCATGACGGCCAAGCCCGACCAGGTGGACGATGACGAGCCGGTCCGGATCGCCGAGGCCGTCAAGGTGATGGGTCTTCGCTACGTGGTGCTGACCGGGGTGGCCCGGGACGACCTGCAGGACGGCGGGGCCAGGATCTGGGCTGCCGCGATCCGAGCCATCCGCGACGCGGTGACCGGGTGCGGCGTCGAGGTGCTGCCGAGCGACTTCCGGGGCGGTGAGCGAGACATCGCCACGGTGATCGACGCCGAGCCCGACGTGTTCGCGCACAACCTCGAGACCGTCCGGCGCCTGCACGACAGGATCCGCCCGGCGTTCGGCTACCAGCGATCGCTCGAGGTCCTGCGGATGGCCAAGCGCCTGCGCCCGGGCCAGATCACGAAGTCGAACGTCATCGCGGGGATGGGAGAGCGTCCCGGGGAAGTGGCCACGTCACTCGGAGACCTCGCGGATGCCGGGTGCGACATCGTGACGATCGGGCAGTACCTCCAACCGACACAGTCCCACCTGCCGGTGGACCGATGGGTGACGCCCCAGGAGTTCGCCGAGCACAAGCGCGTCGGGGAATCGATGGGCATCGCCCACGTGGAGGCCGGACCACTGGTGCGGAGCTCGTACCACGCCGGCAGGCAGCTCCGCCGCGCGCTGGAGGCCTCCGGCGCTTCGGTCCACTGATCCGCATCGACCGGCGGTTGGAAGAGGTGGAGGAGCCGGCCTGTAAGCCGGATCCTGTGCCGTCCCTCGCGGGCCGGCGGCGGCCATCTCTCTGAGCCGCGCATCGCTGCGCGACCCCGGCAGCGCCCCGGTACCACGGGCGCCGCTCGTGCGGCCTACCCGGGAGCATCGGACGGGCCGCCCTCGAACGCTCCCTGCTTGGCCTTGCTCCGGGTGGGGCTTGCCGAGCCGGACCGGTCACCCGGCCCGCTGGTGAGCTCTTACCTCACCGTTTCACCCTTACCCCCTCGCGGGGGCGGTCTGCTCTCTGTGGCGCTTTCCGCGGGTCGCCCCGCCTGGGCGTTACCCAGCACCCTGCCCTGCGGAGTCCGGACTTTCCTCGACCGGTCTTCGACCGGCCGCGGCCGCCCGGCCGGCTCCTCCATGGCAAGTATAGGGACCGAGACGGCCCCCTCTACGGTGGGAGGGCCTCGACCTGCTTGGCGGTCAGCTTCGACGTGCTCGGGGACAGCCGAAGGCCGGCCATCCTCGTGGAGGTCTGGATCCACTCGCCGCGCTCGAGCTGCTCGACACGGAGGCCACCGTCGTCCGATTCGGTGATCCGGATCGTCCTGCCTTGCTCCGTCCGGTACACGTTCGATCGGCTCACCTGTTCACTGTACGCCTTTCGGCCCGTGCCCTGCCGGAGACATCCCATGGCCGAGCGCTCCCTATAATCGGGTCCCGCTCATGCGCCTCCTCCTCGTTTCCTCGGCCGTGGTCGCCATCGTCGCCCTCGGCGCGTGCGATCCGCCCACGCAAGGACCTGCCCAACCGCTCGCCCTCGAGCAGGTGGGGGCCGGCATCGGACCGGACGTCGCCGCTGCGCGCCAGACGGTGCTCGACTTCCTGCAGGCGTACGCCGATGCGCCCGCCGACGACGGGGTCGCCCTGTCGGGGCTGGTGGCCGGCGCGAAGCTCGGCGCCTGGGCGCAGTGGCTCGCCGTCCAGAACCGGGACTTCGACGGCACGATCGTCGCCACCGTCGACGTGCGCTCGGTGGAGTTCGTCGCGTTCCATCCGATCCAGGGCCGGGTGGGGGCACAGGTCGATCTCGGCGCTTCGGTGACGTTCACGTTCGACCCGACCGAGGGCGATCCGTTCCGGCGAACCCGCATCCTCGACGGCCCGGTCACGTTGCTCCGGGCCGGCGAGGCGGATTGGAGGGTCGTGGACGCCACTCGCGACGGCATCTCGATGGATGCGGGGATCGAACTCTTCCAGCATCTGCGGCAGCGTCGGCACGGGGTCACCGTGCGGCTGGACTCGCTGTTCCAGTTCACCCCGAACTGGCAGTTCAACGTCATCGTGGCGAACCACAGCGGCTGGCCCATCCGGCTCGATCGAAGGGTCGGAGCATCCCTGTACACGAAGCGTCACGGCGGATCCGCGAGGAGACAGGGAGCGATCACCCCCTCGCTCGTCTTGGTACCCGACGGGGCCACGATCCAGGGTCTCGCCGCCTTCCCGCTCCAATCCTCGGCACGCGGCAGGGTCGTCGCCCTGACCTACCGGATCCGCCACGGGGGGCTGATCCGGTTCGCCTTCGCGCTCGCGGGGAAGGTCACTCCGGTGGGGGCTCCTCCCACAGCCTCGCCGGCGGCGCCGGTCGCTCCCAGCTAGCCCCCTCGCCGACCAGCCACTCGTCCACGCCCTGGTTCGCCAGCCGATCGGCGTCCTTGTTCCGTTCCCGGGGCACGTGCTGGTACCGGACCCGGGCGAACGACTTCGCGATCTCGCGGGCCTCGGCGTGGAGCCGCTGGAGGCGAGGGTTCTTCACGCGATAGCGGCCCGAGAGCTGCTCCACCAGGAGGTGGCTGTCGGAGCGGAGCAGCACGTCGGTGCCCCCGAGGTCCTTCGCACGCCGCAACCCCTCGACGGCGGCCGTGTACTCCGCGACGTTGTTCGTGGCCACGCCGAGGCCGCGGGCGATGGTCGCCAGCACCTCGCCGTCCGGGGTGGAGATCACGACCCCGATGCCGGCCGGACCCGGATTGCCTCGCGCGGCGCCGTCGGTGGCGACGATCAGGCGAAGACCACGATCCGCCGGCAGTACTCACACCTCTTCACGCCGTCCGTCTTCTTCAGGCGGTCGAGCTCCATCGCGGACAGCTGCTCGTGGCACGCCTGGCACACCCCGTTCACGAGCTTCGCCGCCGCGACCCCTTTCTTCTGCGCCCGAAGCTCCTCGTAGAGCTCCAAGAGCTCCTCATCGAACTCCGGTACGAGTCCTTCCCGGGTCGAACGTAGCCGGGCCAGCTCGCCCTCGATCGTCTCGAGCTCGTGCACCGCGTCCCCGCCGATGGCCTCCACGCGAGCCCGCGCGTCCTCCACCTCGGTCTGGGCCACGTCGGCCCTGGCCTGCAGCTGCTCTCGTTGCTCCATCTGCTCCAACAGTTGGTCCTCGGTGCGCGATCGCCGATCGCGGATGCTCTGGATCTCGTGCTGGAGGGCCTCGAGCTCCTTCGCGTTCGCGATGCTGCCGTCGTACAGGCGCTTCTCCTCGACCGCGGCCTTCTCGCTCATGGTGTCGATCTCGTGTTCAAGCCGTTGCTGGTCGCGGGCGATCGAGTCCATGGCCAACCGGATCTCTCCGAGGCGACCTTCCGCTTCCTCCATCGAGGTTCGAGCTGCCCGGAGCTCCTGGCCCTCCTCGAGCCGACTCCGCCGCGACTCGAGGCGGTCGACCGCGGTGTCGAGGTCCTGGAGCTCCAGCAACCGGTCCAAGCCCCTCATGAGCCGAAGGGTATCGGAAAGCACGCTTCACGCCAGCGTGAGCTGCTCGGGCTCCGCGGGATGCGTGGCGACCTGCTCGCGCCTCCACCGGTCGAGGGCCGCCGGCGGTGGACGGACACCGCCCAGGGCCCGCACGATGCCGGCCACCTTCCGCCCCAGCGCCTTCCGATCGGTGGTCGACGCGTAGGCGCGCGGGTACATCCGTTGGTACCGAGCGACGAGCGCCGGATAGTGCTCCTGCAGCCACGGGAGGAACTCCTCCCGAACCCCGGGCCGCAGGTGGAGGAGGATCGGCGAGACGTGGGTCGCGCCGGCGTCGAGTGCCGCCCGGATCACCTCGCGCAACTGCCGCGGGTCGTCCGTGATGCCGGGCAGGATCGGCGCCATCAGGACCCCGCACGGGATCCCGGCCTCGTTCAGGGCGGCCACGGCCTCGATCCGCTTGCGCGGATGCGGCGTGCCGGGCTCGCTGCGACGCCAGACCTCCTCGTCGAGCGTGCCGATCGAGAACGCCGTAGCGACGTCGGTGACCTTCGCCGCATCGACCAGCGCGTCGAGATCGCGCAGGATCAACGTGCCCTTCGTCAGGATCGAGAACGGGTTCCGGTGATCCGCGAGCGCCCCGATGATCCCCGGCATCAGCCGGTATCGCCCTTCGCCGCGTTGGTAGGGATCGGTGGCCGTTCCCATGGCGATGGGCTCACCCTTCCACCGCTTCGACGCGAGCTCGCGCCGCAGGACCTCGGGCGCGTTCACCTTCACCACGATCTTCGTCTCGAAGTCGCGGCCGGCGTTCATGTCCATGTACGTGTGCGTCACCCGAGCGAAGCAGTAACTGCAGGCGTGGCTGCAACCCCTGTAGGGGTTGATCGTCCAGTCGAACGGCATCGACCCACCGGGCACCCGGTTGATGATGCTCTTCGCCTCGACCTCGATGAATCCGATGCCTCGGAACTCCGGCGTGTCGAAGGTGCGGCGGCCAAGCTCGAAGAGCTGCTCCCTGCCCATGGGTAAGGACGATAGAACATACGTTCGATTCCGGCAAGGCTCCCAGCCTCAGCGGACGACCAGCCGGCCGTCTCTGAGGGCCAGCGACACGTGGGTCACTCCCCGCCCGCTCGCGATGCGCTTCCCGTTCACCACGAGCTCGACCACCGACGCGTTGCCGAGGTCGAGCTCGATCCCCCGCTTCGCATGCACCGTGGCGACCTGAGCCATCTCCAGCGTCCCCTGGTAGAGCTCGCTGCCGTCGGCGGCGACGGCGTGGACCCAGCATCGCCCGTCGCTCGCGATCACGCGAGCTGTGATCGAATCGACCGCCGGAGGCTGGGGTTCGTGCGGTCCAGCCACTCCCCCAGACCCTTGCCCATCCTGCGAGGGGCCCTGCGCGCCCCGAACCACGGGCGTGCCCTGCCCGAGCGGCGAGGTCTCGGTGGTGGACCCGCCGGACAGCGCGGAGATCGCGACCAGGGTGGCGAGGACCGCGGCGGCCACCACCGTGACCAGACGGCCCGCCCACCGGCGGGGCTCGCGCATCGGCGCCAGCGAGAGGACCGGGGCCAGTCGCGGTTCGGGTTCGGGCTCCCCATCGGACCATCTGGCATCGAGCGCATCGACCAGGGGCTGATCGGGAACTCGCAGGTACCGGGCATACTCGCGCAGGAAGAACCGAGCGTACACGCGGCCCGGGAAGTCGTCCTCGGGGGCGTCGTTCTCCAACGCCTCGAGGTAGCGGGGCCGGATCCCGGTCGCGCGGGCGACCTCGGACACGGACACGGCCCGCTCCTCCCGAGCGCGGTACAGGGTGGCTCCGACGCCGCGGTCGGAGCCGACGGGGGAGGTTGGCTCCGGCTGCATCGCGGAACGGAAGTTCGGCCACGGGGTTCCGGTTGTCCCGACCAGTATTCGAAACCTCGCCCCCGAGGTCAAGGCTTCGGACACAGGATCCGGGCCCTATCCCCCGAGCTCCTCCTGCGCCCCACTGGTCGCCGACGTCTCGCCTCCGGTGACGTCGTAGCGCCCGAGCCGTCGCCGGAAGACCCAGTACGTCCAACCCTGATAGACAAGGACGACCGGCGTGAAGATCAGCGCCACGATGGTCATCACCGTCAGCGTGTAGTGGCTGGAGGCCGCATTCCAGATCGTGAGGTCGTTCGCCGCGCCCAGGCTCGAGACCATGACGCGCG
Source organism: Actinomycetota bacterium (assembly GCA_036390995.1). Classification (GTDB taxonomy): domain Bacteria; phylum Actinomycetota; class UBA4738; order UBA4738; family HRBIN12; genus DASQQQ01. Next base: position 26,465 of record DASWAT010000061.1, read on the forward strand.
GGTACAGGTTCAGGAAGATCGTCGCGGTGAGCAGCACGATCCCCAGACCCGTGGCCAGGAACGCCCACCCCTCGAGCTTCTCGTGGAGCAGCCACGAGACCGCCGCCACCAGACCGATCGCGGTGATGGGCACCACGCCGGGCACCACGCCCTTGTTGTCGATCTCGACCGCGTTCACGTACGTCCACGAGAGGAACCCCAGCACGGCCGCCGTGGCAGGCCACGACAGACGCATCGCGGCCGCCCGGGCCCGTTCGCGCATCGAGTCCTCGGTCCGAAGCGACAGGAACACCGCCCCGTGCAGCGTGAACAACAGCAGTGTCATCACGCCACCGAGGAGCGCGTACGGGTGCAGCAGATCGAAGAACGAGCCGACGAACTCGTGGTTCGCGTCGATCGGCACGCCGCGGAGGATGTTGGCCCACGCCACGCCCCACAGCACCGCAGGCACCGCGCTCCCCCAGAAGATGGCCCGGTCCCACCACGCCTTCCACCGCGGGCTCCGATCCTTTCCGCGGAACTCGAACGCCACACCACGGAAGATGAGCGCCGCGAGCACGAGGAACAACGCGAGGTAGAAGCCGCTGAACAGCGTCGCGTACCAGTCGGGGAACGCCGCGAAGGTGGCGCCGCCCGCGACGATCAACCAGACCTCGTTGCCGTCCCACACCGGCCCGATCGTGTTGATCAGCACGCGCCGGTCGGTGTCGTCGTGGCCGAGGAAGGGCAAGAGGATGCCAACGCCGAAGTCGAACCCCTCCAGGAAGAAGTAGCCCACCCACAGGACGGCGATCAGACCGAACCACAGGGTCTCGAGGTTCAGGTAGCCGTGCTCCATCGCCATCACCTCAGTACGCCTCGGCGCCGGCCGATCCGGACGGCGCCGCACCGGCCTTCGAGTACTTCGCCAGCAGGAACACATCGACCCCGGCGAGCAGGGAGTAGATCAGCGTGAAGCCGATCAACGTGGTGAGGACGAACGCGAACCCCACCGACGGCGACCCCGCATCCGAGGTCTTCAGCAGCCCGTACACGACCCACGGCTGCCGTCCCATCTCGGCGAACGTCCAGCCGAGGAGGTTCGCCGCGATCGGCAGCGCGATGGCCCACAACGCAGCTCGCTGGAACCACTGCGCCTCCCCGAGCCTGCCCCGGCGCATCAGCCAGAGGCCCAGGAACGCGAAAAGGATCATCAGCAGCCCCGCCCCGACCATCAGCCGGAACGTCCAGTACATCAGCCCGATCACCGGCAGGTAACTGCCCGGCCCGTACTGCTGCTCGAACTGCGACTGCAGGTCGTTGATCCCTTCGACCGTGCCGTTCCACGTGTTCGTGGCCAGCACCGAGAGCATGTGCGGCAGCTGGATGTTGATGTGGTTGCGCCCGTTCTCGATGTCGCCCACGGCGAACAACGAGAAGCCTGCGCCCTTCTCCGTATCCCAGAGCGCCTCGGCCGCGGCGATCTTCATCGGTTGGTACTTCGTCATCTGCTGCGCCTGCCAGTGGCCGGTGAAGGCGATCCCGACCGAGGCGACGAGCGTTACGACGAGTGCGATCCTCGTGGAGCGCAGGAACAGGTCCGGGTCCCGTTTGCGGAGCAGGTGGTACGCGGAAACGCCGATCACGAACATCCCCGCCGTTGCGAACGCCGCGAGCACCGTGTGCGGGAACTGCGCCGCGAGCGTCGGGTTCGTCAGCATCGCGAAGAAGTCCCGCATCTGCGCCCGACCGGTCTCGGGATCCAGACGGTAACCCACCGGGTGCTGCATCCACGAGTTCGCGGCCAGGATCCAGAGTGCCGAGATCGTCGTTCCGAACGCCACCGACCAGATCGTGGCGAGGTGGACCCGGCGGGACAGCCGCTCCCACCCGAAGATCCACAGGCCCAGGAACGTCGACTCCAGGAAGAAGGCAAGCAGCCCTTCGATCGCGAGCGGCGCGCCGAAGACATCACCTACGAAGCGCGAGTAGGTCGACCAGTTCATCCCGAACTGGAACTCCTGGACGATCCCGGTCACCACGCCCAGGGCGAAGTTGATGAGGAACAGCTTGCCCCAGAACTTCGTCATCCGCAGGTACACGGGCTTCTCGGTCCGGTACCACGCGGTCTGCATGACGGCGGTCAGGAATGCCAGGCCGATCGAAAGCGGGACGAACAGGAAGTGGAACGAGATCGTGATGGCGAACTGCCACCGGGACAGATCGAGGGCATCCATCGGATCGCCTCCTGAACCCCCCTGGGAGCCAACGTCATCGTCGCGGAGTGGCGTCCCTGGGGGGCGGGCCGGGGGTCCCGCTCCCGGCGGCCCGAGCGACCGGGTAGAGTCCCGCGTCGCAGACAGAGAGGAGGAGACGTGGGGGCGGAGGACGACGGCTGGGTCCCGGTGCTGGAAGCCGGGCAACTGCCGGAGGGCAAGCCGGTGAAGGTGAACGCCGACGGAACCGACCTGCTGGTCTACCTGCGGGGGGAGCGCATCTACGCCGTCTCGAACCGCTGCACGCATCAGGGCGCACCGCTGCATCGAGGGATCGTCCGACAGGTGGGTCAGGACCCGGTCGCGACGTGTCCCATCCACGGCAGCATGTTCCATCTCACCGACGGCAAGGTGATGCGCGGGCCGGCCGCGACGCCGCTCGCCGCCTACGAAGCCCGGCTGAACGGCGATGCGGTGGAGGTCCGGCCGCTTGCCTGAACCCGAACCCCCTCAGCGCAGGACGATCTCCATGCCCTCACGGGCCAGGTCGACGTCGAACGCCGTGCCCGCCAGCTCGCGGACGCGTGCCACCATGCGCTCGAGCTCGTCGTCCGCGTGCATGGGGTCATGGTGGAACAGGACCAGGCGGCCGACCTTCGTCATGCGGGCGAAGTCGGTCACGTGCGCGGTGCTCGAATGGCCCCATCCGACGTGGGCCGGGTACTCCTCCTCCGTGTACTGGCAATCGTGGATGAGCAGGTCAGCACCCTGGGCGATGGAGAAGCCGGAGACCCACTCCGGCGCGGCGCGGCGGAGATCGGCGCCGTGCGCCGGCTCGTGGTCGGTGAGGTACGCGAGGATCCGGCCACCCTCCTCGAGGCGGTACCCGACGGTCGGACCGGAATGGATGATCGGCTGCGACAGGACCCGGGCCGATCCGATCCGGACCTCGTCATCCGGGGCATCGTGGAACACGACCTGCGAGGGGACGTCCGACAGATGCACCGGGAACAGCGGCGGCGACAGGTAGGTGGCGATCCGCTCCCGGAGCGACTGCATCGGGGAGACCGGTCCCCAGATGTGGAGCTCGATCGACGGATCCCACAACGGGGGGAAGAACCCCAACCCCTCGAGGTGGTCGAGGTGCAGGTGCGTGATCAGCAGGTCGATGCGCCGGAGCCCCGAGCCTTCCAGCGACAGGCCGAGGGGGCGGATGCCGGTTCCCGCATCGAGGATCACGAGGCTGCCATCGGCCAGTCGGACCTCGATGCACGACGTGTTGCCGCCGTAGCGAACGGTGTCCGGCCCGGGCGTCGCGAGGGACCCCCGGCACCCCCAGATCCGCAGCCGCATCAGGCGTCCCCGGACGTCTCCCAGAAGACGGCGAGCGCTCCGACGAACTCGTCGGCACGAGCGTAGAGCGGAAACGCGGTGACCGAGAGCCGGCGGCGGACGCCGTCGACGCCCGTGATCACGAGGTGGCGATGAGCAGGCCGCTGCTCCCGGAACGCCGTCCACAGCGGGATCGCCTCGGGACCGAGCGGCCGCCCATCCTCGTCCGTTTGGGCGAACGCCGTCCCCCACTCCTCGGCACGCATGGTCTCGCCCTCCACGAACGGGCGGCCGAACACCTCACCTGCGGCCTCGTTGTAGAAGACCAGGTCGCCGACCTCGTCGACCACGAACACCGGCGTGGCCAGGCTGGTAGCGAGGTCTCGAGCCAGGATGAGAACCAGGCTCCGCTGTCCGGTGGGGGTCACGATCGGAGCCTAATCGCCGCCGTCGCGCGGGACAACGCGGGCTCGGGGGCGGTCCGCTCGCGGACTACGTCGAGCCGGACCTCCGGGCGACGCGACGGCCCTTCCGGTTGCGCACCTTCGCGGCCACGATCGTGCATCGATAGGGGCCGGCGGGCGCAGCGACCTCGACCTCCTCACCGACCCCGTGCCCAAGCACGGCTCGGGCCAGCGGCGAATCCGCGGAGATCCGAAGATCGTCCAGGGTGGCCTCCACCGGGTGCACGAGCAGATACCGCTCGGTGGAGCCATCCTCGAAGCCCACCGTGACCTCGTCGCCGATCTCGATCACCAGCGGGTCCCCCGGCACCTCCTCGGCCACCGGCGCGTGGCGGATCAGGTACTCGATATCGGCCAGCTCGTCGGTGGCGTGGCGGTACTCGGCCTCGACCTGCGCGTCACGGTCCTGCTCCTCCAAGCGCGAGACGATCTCGGGGAGGACCTCCTCGCGCAGGCGCTGCGCCCTCTCCTCGAGCAGGCGCTTGCCCTCCTGCGTCAGCATGCTCGGTACGCCCATCGACTCTCGTCCGGTGCCCACCGCCGCTTCCTCCTTCGGCCGGGTCGCTCGTCCCGCGGATCGGGCGACGAAGCGCCCATCGAGGCTCCGATCGAGTGATGCTCCCTGGGCGGGGACGTGGGAACCGTGACGGGCCTTCGTTCGCCGGTTCGCAGCCCGAGTCTACCCAACCCGCTCGCGGGATCTGGGGGCTGCGCCGGCCCCCGCGCGAACCTCACCAGACGAACGGGATGAAGCGTCTTGGGACCCGACGCCGGTAGTCCTCGTACTCCGGATACCGATCGCTCAGCCAGAGCTCCTCGCGCCGGTGCTTCAACTCGAACAGGGCCGCGAGCAGGACGGTGGGCACCAGCGCGAGCGGCGAGGTGGCGAGGCTGCCGGCGATCGCGACGAGGACGCCCCCGCCGTAGATGGGATGTCGCACGAGCCGATAGACGCCGTCCTGCTTGAGCGTTCCGGCCTTGACCGGGCGCGGGAACGGCGTGAGCTGCGGCCCGAGGCTCGCGGATCCACCAACGATCAGGGGCACCGCCACAGCGCCGAGCAGAGCCGCACAGAACCACAGCGGCACGCGCCAGGATCGCGGCCACCCGGGTCCCAGACCCCCCGCCACCGCGACGAGGAGGAACAGCAGGACCTGCAGCACCACCCACCCCTCGCCCCGGGGACCGAGACCGGCCGTCGGCGGGCACGGACCCAGCGTACGCCCGTCCCCAGGAGACGAGGGCGGCCGAGGCTCTCGTTGGCGCGCGACGATCCCGTCAGGCCGCGGCAGGCCGACGGCCGAC
>DASWAT010000062.1:0-2547 GCA_036390995.1 Actinomycetota bacterium
GGGCCGGCGGCTCCTGTCACCGGGGTACCGAGCCCGGATCAGGGTCCACTCCCCCAGCGCCATCGCACCGGCCGAGGAGCCGGCGAGCGCGGCCCCGGCACGCCACGCCTCGACGATCGCTCGCCAGAGCGGCGTCTCGGACAGGATGGTGGGCACCAGGCCCGGGTCGCCGCCGACCAGGTAGGAGAACCGGCCGGTGCGCGCCAGCTCCACGTTCGCAGGCGCGGTCGCGTCGGATCGCCGGCGGGCCGGAAGCTCCTCGACGTCCAGCCCAAGTCCCGCGAACCACGCCCGCGCGTTGCGGACGGCGTACTCGGGATGTTGCCGGGCCGCCGCGGTGGCCAGGACGAAGGCCGGGCCACCCTCGGCCGCCGCGACCAGCACCCGGTCCTGCTCCTCGTTGCCCGGGTTGAGCTCGTCCCCGCCGACCAGCCCGAGAGGACCTGCCGAGCCGGCCATCAGGCTCCCGCTCCCATGAGCGCGAGCCCCCGCCGTGTCGATCGGTTGACGGCCAGTGGGCAATGCCACGGGTCGATCGAGGCCATGTCGTCCACGACGAAGGCCACCTTCGGGTTGGCCAGCACGTTGCGGAACTTCTTCGAGGCGGCCAGACCGTGACCGGAGACGTCGATCGTGCCCAACTCGGCGTTGTACCGCCACAGCCCGACCGGCACCACGTGCGGCTGGCCGGCGGCATCGACCGTCGCGATCCGGCCGAACCGCCGACCCGAAGTCAGGTACTCGATCTCGGCGGGCGAGAACGTCGCCACAGATACCATCCTCCACGCCATCCCTCCATCCGCCCACCCCGATTCGAACGACGCGCGCGAACGACGTAAGGTGTGGCCTTGAGCTCGAACCTGGAGAACGCGGCCGAGAAGCGGACCGGCAGCCGGTGGCGTCACGCGCGGGGCCACGCGGAGGAGGAGGCCGGCGAGGCCCCCGAGCGCCCGGACGTGCCCGAGCCCGAGCCCGCCGCCGCCGCAGAGCCCCAACCCCGCGGTGAGGCCACCGAGACGCCCCGCTCCGGCCGGGAACTCCTCCGCCGGAACCGCCCCGAGGACAAGGCCGAGGTCTCGGTGGTCGGGCCGGGGACCCGGATCGAAGGGACCGTGCGCGCGGCCGGCTCTCTCCGGGTCGAGGGCGAGGTCAAGGGCTCGATCACCGCCAAGGGCGAGGTCTCGCTCTCGCCGCGGGGACGGGTGGAGGCCGACATCACCGCGGGGAGCATCGTCCTGGCCGGACGGGTCCGTGGGAACCTCGCGGCCACCGGCGACGTCGCGCTGCCGGCCGACAGCCTGCTCGAGGGGAACATCGCCGGGAACCACGTCCAGGTGGGCGGGACCGTGAAGGGTGACATCGCCGGCAAGGGCAAGGTCGAGCTCGGCCCGCGGGCCCGGGTGGAGGGCGACATCACCTCGAGCGCGCTCGCCATCGCGGCGGGCGCCGTCTTCGTCGGGCGTTCCGTCATGAGCGAAGCCGGCACCTCCGGGTAAGCGGTCCTCAGCGAGGCCCCCTCACACCGTTCGTCCGACCCTCGTTCAGGAATCCCGCGCAGACGCCGAACTCCCACAGCTCGGCGTAGACCGCTGCCTCGCGGACGAACGCTTCCGTTTCTCCCCGTGTCAGCAAGTCCCAGCACACACCGTCGATCAGCTCCACCGCCTGCCTCACCACGGGGGCCAGCGTCGCGGGAGGCGTCGTCTCTGCCTCCCGGCGTAGACGCGCGACCTCATGGAGGGCCACCGCGTCCATCGGGACGGCATGCAGCTCCTCCAGGATCAGCGACAGCTCGCCGGCGAGGTGCTGTCGTGTCATCTCCCGCCGTCACTCGGTGCGGGCTCCGGTCTGCTACTCGGCTGCGCCGAACGCCTTGATCTCCTCCATCTCCTGCGGTGAGAGCTCGCGAGGAGCCTCGCCGCGGGCCACCTTCTCACTCTGGACGTGGTGGCGGATGTCGTCGACGATCTCCGGGTTCGCCAGGGTGGTCGTGTCCCCGACGTCGGCGAAGTTGGAGACCGCGGCGATGACCCGGCGCATGATCTTGCCCGATCGGGTCTTCGGCATGTCCGGGACGATCCAGACGTTCTTCGGACGGGCGATCTTGCCGATCTGGGTCTCGATCGCCTTGGCCACCTTCGTCTCGATGTCGGGGCTCGACTCGTACCCGGGCTTGAGTGAGACGTACATCTCGACCGCCCGGCCCCGGAGCTCGTCGACCACCGGCACCGCGGCCGCCTCGGCGACCTCCCGGACGGTAAGGCTCGCCGACTCGAGCTCTTTGGTCCCGAGCCGGTGCCCGGCCACGTTGATCACGTCGTCGACCCGGCCGAGGATCCGGAAGTAGCCGTCGGTCGCCTGGACCGCGCCGTCGCCCGACAGGTACGGCCAGTCGCGCCAGTCCGTGCTCTCCTTGTTCCGGCAGTACTTCTCGTAGTAGATGCTCACGAACCGCTCGGGCTGGCCCCAGACCGTCTCGAAGATCCCCGGCCACGGATTGCGGATGCAGATGTTCCCGGCCCGGCCGCTCCCGGCCTCGACCACCTC
>DASWAT010000063.1:0-2197 GCA_036390995.1 Actinomycetota bacterium
CTTGCGGTTCCCGCCCACGACGATCACGTCGCCCACGTAGTCGAGCGCGTGCGCGCCCCAGTACCACATGTAGAACGGGTGGACGCCGTGGTACGCGTTCGAGGTCCGGTACAGGTGGATGTACCAGGGGTCGGTGGCGTAGCGGTGCTCGTACTTCGACTCGATCGTGCTCGGGTCCGTGGTCTCGGACAGGACCTCCTCGAAGAAGTCCACGTAGCTGGGGTGGTGGACCTGGTGGAACTCCCACGGCACGGGGTGGAACATGATGACCACCCCGCCCGGTCGCACCACCGGCTTGTTCCGGTACATGTTGAACAGGTAGCCCAGGCCCAGGCAGTGCACGAGGATCGGGTTCATGATCGAGTTCACGTTGTACGGGCCGAGGTACGGCACGCCGATCACCATCACGTCGGACTGCCCCTCGACCTCGACCAGCTGCTGGTCGTGGATCCGGGCGAGGGTCCGCTCGTGCACGGCGTCGGTCTGGCCCGCGTTGATCCCGGAGAGCTTGTAGGGCGACTGCATCCGCAGGAACACCTGGTGGCGCACCTTGTCGGGCGACAGGTCGTTCATCTTCTTCGCGGCCAGGTAGGTGGCCTGGTCCTTCACCGACCACTCCCATTCGCGCTTGTTCATGAAGGCGAACGGGTCGGGGAAGACGTCGTTGGTCAGCGTGGTCTCGATCGTGAAGATCTTCACGCCTGCGTCGGCCAGCACCTTGCCCATCCGTGCGCACGAGTCGTGGATCGCGCTCCGCCCAGGCCGGGGGTCCATGTACGAGCGAGAGTGCAACATCGTCTCGACGTTGTGGTGCGGCTTCACGCTCCGGTAGCTCGCGAACCCCACCGGGACCGACTTGTGGCCGCCGTCCATCGCGACGAGGTTGATGTTCACGTAGATCACCAGGTCGGACTCGGCCACGCGCTTGTTGATCTCGACGTCCTCGCCCTTATCGGTCTTGCCGAAGTACGTGAGGCCGTCGGGGTCCTCGGCGTCGTGGTTCCCGAGGTCCTTCGGGTAGAACGAGCGGTGCACCCGCTCGCCCACGGCGTGCTTGATCTCGGCCGAGGTCATCCGGCGGTGCAGCGAGTTCGCCATGATGATCTTGAGGTCCTCGACGCCCTTGCGCGCCGCGAGCTCGATGACCTCCTCGATGACCAGCTGGCGGATGTCGGGCGACCGCATCGGCGGGAGCGGCAGCGAAACGTCGTCGACGCCGATCGTCAGCTTCATCCCCGGCTTGAGCAGCGCGTCGAGCGGCTCCATCCCGTGCGGGTTCGCCAGCGCGTGGCGGATGGCCCCGCGGACGTCGCGGATCCCCGGCAGCGGGTCGGGCGGGTAGATCACGCGGCTGCCCATGGGGAACTTCTGCAGCCCGAACCGCTCCCCCTGGTGGACGAAGAGCGGCGGCGTCCGCTCGTCCACCTCCAGCACGAACCCCGGTCTCGTCACGGTCCTCTCTCCTTATCTCCCCCCGCATCAGTCCGAACGTGGGTCGAACGCCACCTTCAGCGTTCCCAGCTTGCCGGCCGACATCGCGTGGTCGATGGCCTCGCGCCACCGTCGGAGCGGGTACGTGGCACCGACGATCCCGTCGAGCGGGTTGGCGGCAGCGAGCTCGATCGCCACGTCGAACGCGTGCCGCTCGCGCCCGCCGACGTGCTCGATCCCGCCGGTGTACGCACCTACGACCTCGAGCTCGCGGTACCACACCGGCGTGAGGTCGGGGGCGTGGACGGGGATCCCCGCCATCACCACGCGACCGCCGGCCTTCGTGGTGCGGAGCGCGAGGTCGAGGGACGACTTCGAGCCGACGCAGTCGATCGTCACATCGACCCCGCCGAGCAGGAACGGACGCCCCATCTCGGGGCGGAGCTTGATGGCGGCGGTGTCGCGGCGGATCCGATTGAGGGTCTCCTCGGGCGGGACGACCTCGGTCGCGCCGAAGCGCTCGGCCCACTCGCGCTGCCTGCCGTGCTTCGCGGCCACGGTGATGGTGCCGGCCGCGGTGAGCTCCTTCATCGCGAGGAGCGTCAGCACGCCGATGCTCCCGGCCCCGATCACCAGGACGTCCTGGTTCGGCTCGATCCGCGCTCGGAGCGCGGCGTGGATCGCGCACGCGAGCGGCTCGATCAGCACGGCGCGCTTGTCCGGGATGTCGTCTGGGACGGCGAACAGCTGCGATCGGTGAGCCACG